>NZ_JBXKMX010000275.1:0-11052 GCF_056992975.1 Ectobacillus sp.
AAAAAGAAGGTTTACACATAACAGCAGCAACTGAAACACATATTCATGCCGATTTTCTATCCGGCGGGCGTGAATTGGCAACACGCCACAATGTGAAATTATATCTATCTGACGAAGGAGATGAAAACTGGAAGTACCAATATGTAGATAATATCGACCATGAACTCGTTCATGATGGTTCTGTTTTCCAGATAGGAAATATTTCATTTGAAGTTATGCATACGCCAGGGCATACCCCTGAAAGTATTTCATTCATTTTAACAGATAAAGGGGGAGGCTCTTCGGTACCTATGGGTATCTTTACAGGCGACTTCGTATTTGTTGGAGATGTTGGGAGACCAGACCTTTTAGAAAAGGCAGCAGGCATTGTAGGAACAGCCGATGTCGGTGCAAAACAGATGTTTCATTCCCTAGAACGCTTTAAAACACTACCGGAACACTTGCAAGTTTGGCCCGCTCACGGAGCAGGAAGTGCATGCGGAAAAGCATTAGGAGCCGTTCCTCTTTCCACAGTTGGCTATGAATTACGAAACAACTGGGCGTTGCAATATAAAGAGGAAGCACCTTTTGTTAAAGCATTGCTTTCAGGGCAACCTGAACCACCTAAGTATTTTGCAATGATGAAAAAGTTAAATAAAGTAGGTCCAAACCTACTATCAGAGAAAGCCATTTTGAAATACAACTCAATCGATCAACTACAAAATAGTATAAACGAAAAGACAATTGTCATTGATACACGCCCTGCTGTAGATTTCCGTAATGGACACATGAACGGATCCATTAATATTCCATTTAATAAATCCTTTACAAACTGGGCAGGTTGGGTTGTTCAATATAATCAAGAAATGATATTAATTGCAGAAGAAGAAAATATAGCTACTATCCGAGAAGCTCTTCAATCTATTGGACTAGATCAAGTGAAAGGATATATCGATGCTGCAGTTGCAACGCAATCTGGATCTCTTACAGAAACATACGAAAACATTAATCCTTATCAATTAAGCGAGCTTCTAAAACAAGAGGATACCTTCTTACTTGATGTTCGTAACCAATCCGAATGGGATGAAAGTCATATTGAACAAGCTCATCATTACATGCTAGGCTACTTATCAGACCGTATGTCCGAGCTTCCAAAGGATAAAACATTAATTGTACAATGTCTATCTGGTGCTCGCTCTGCCATTGCTGCAAGTATTCTACAAGCTAATGGGTTTAAATCTGTTATAAACTTAGCAGATGGATTTAAAGGTTGGACAAAGGAACGGATGCCGATTGTAAGTGGGAAGTAATACTATATAAAACGTTCATATTCGAAGTACAATGAAGAAAGCCACATTCTTTTCAGTTCAAAAGAATGCGGCTTTTTCTTCCTGTCATAAAATTCTACTTAAAAAGGCTTGTGTTCGCTCTTCACGTGGATGAAGCAGTACTTCATCCGGCGAACCCATCTCCACAATTTGACCAGCGTCCATAAAGATAACACGATCGGCAACTTCTCGTGCAAACCCCATTTCATGCGTAACAACAATCATTGCCATTCCTTCCGATGCAACCTGCTTCATTACGCCTAATACGTCTCCGACAAGTTCCGGATCAAGCGCAGAGGTCGGTTCATCAAAGAGAATACATTTTGGTTCCATTGCAAGTGATCTGGCAATGGCTACTCGTTGTTGCTGCCCTCCTGATAATTGATGCGGGTGGGCATCTAATTTATTACCAAGCCCTACTTTGTTCAGTAGTTCTGCAGCCAATTCTCTAGCCCTATCTTTATTCATTCTTTTAACCCAAACTGGGCCTTCCATAACATTTTCCAACACAGTGCGGTGAGGAAACAAATTAAAACGTTGAAATACCATTCCAATTTCCGTTCTAACAGAATGTAATTCCTTCTTATCTAGCAAAGACTTATTTTTATACAAAATGTCCCCGCCTTCAATTGTTTCTAGCCCATTGATGCATCGTAAAACCGTACTTTTCCCAGAACCACTCGGTCCAATAATAACAACCTTCTCCTGCTTTTCAATCTTCAAATTGATATCAAATAATACTTGATGAGTTCCATAACATTTCGCAACATTCTTTAGTTCAATCATGCAGTCTCAACCCCTTTTCCAAACGACCAGCTACAATCATAAGCATGGAAGTTACAATCAGATACAAGAAAGCGATGACTGTATACACTTCAAAACTACGGAATGTTGTCACAATCACTTGTTCCCCAGTATGAAATAATTCCGTAATCGTCAAAAGCGAAACCATCGAAGAATTTTTGATCGTCATAATAAATTGGTTGACCATAGGTGGAATCATCACTTTTACTGCTTGCGGCGCTATAACCCGATACATCGTCATAAACTTTGACATACCAAGCGACTGTGCTGCTTCTCTTTGTCCCTTATCAATCGATTGAATACCAGAACGAACAATTTCAGTTGCATAAGCACCTGTATTTAATGATAGTCCTAATACCGCTGCTTGCATCGGTTCCAAGCGAATCCCTAGTTGAGGTAATCCAAAGTACAAGATAAATAATTGCACGAGTAAAGGCGTTCCCCGAAAAATCCAAACATATAAAAATGCGATTTTATTAATAATAAAGTTGGAGGAGAGGCGCGAAACCCCTCCGATAATAGAGAATAGAACCCCAATACTTAAAGAATAAAACGACAATTCAATTGTTTTCCATAACCCTTGTAAAAATATTGGAAGAAAGGGGATCATGTCTGCATAATGTAAAGTCATTCAAACCCCTCCTTTATTTCAGCCACTTATCAAATAGCTTGCTTTCATCGCCACTATCCTTCATCGTTTTAATTTCATTATTCACAAACTTCAGTAAATCATCCTGACCCTTACTTACACCAATTCCTAATGAAGCTTTTGTAAATGCTTGTCCGACAATTTCCAATTTGCTGTCTGGATTTTGTTTGTTATATCCCATTTGGTTTAAATAATCATTAAATGCTACATCAACGCGGCCCAGCTGTAAATCCATCAAATAATCAGTCGTATCTTTATACGATTTAATCGTTAATTTCATCCCTTTTGCTACCATATCTTTCGCTGCCTGTTCACTCGCTGCGCCTGCTTTAACCCCTACTGTTTTTCCATTCAAATCATCCAAACCTTTTATAGAGGCATCGTCTTTACGTTTTACGAGGACCATACCTGTATCACTATAAGAATCCGACATATCAATGACTTTTTTACGTTCATCCGTTGCATACATCGCCGCGATAACAAGATCTGCTTGTCCATTTTGTAAAGTAGGTATTAGTGAAGTAAACTGCATTTCCTTCCATTCCACCGTAACGCCTAGTTTATCCGCTAACTTTTTCCCAAGATCAATATCATAACCTACTAGATTATTACTTCCTTTTTCATGATACTCGAATGGATAATAGTTTCCAGTTGCAATAACAAGCTTTCCACTTTTCTTTATTTTATCAATGGTTGGCCCAGAAATGGCTGAACTTGTATCTGTTGACTTTGTGGTATCGGATGTTACGGGTGCTTTTGATGAATTGCTACAAGCTGTGAGAACTGCTAATGTCAAAATAATTAAATATAAGGAAATTTTCTTCAAACTAAACATGTTTGTTGCCCCTCTCGAATCTGTATTTTTTTGTTTTTCATGCTTCTTTGTGTTTTTGCTAGATATGCCTGATCCTACCTTACCTAAAATCGACTACAGCCAACTAACACGAATACTCTAGAACCAATCCATTTAAAGGAAATGTCCTAAAATATCCTTTTTTAGATCTAATAGTGAAACTGAAATCCTTAAGTTGTTTTAAAGATAGCAGAAACAAAATACGGCAACCACAAGTGTGTTATATAATCTAACATTGTTTTTAGAATTATCTGATTATACTTCATGAAATACCATTAAGTAGGCTACCTGCAATGGTGACGTTAACTAAAATCTATGATATTAAATTATTAAAAGTCCATTCTGCTTATATAGATCCGACTGAAAAGATAGCCCTCTCTTACATACTTTCGGAAAAAATTTACATATTTTCACCGTATTAATTCTTGCAATATCATTCATACCCTGTTACATTTAAATAGAATTATTTTTGTTCGGCAAGGTATGTTAAGTGAACAACTTTCAATCTTGAAGTTTTGAGCAAGGATAGTAACACATGTGTGCATTGCACACGCCTGGAGGCAATAATAATGGAACAAGGTAAAGTAAAATGGTTTAACGCAGACAAAGGTTTCGGCTTCATCGAACGCGAAGGTGGAGATGATGTATTCGTACATTTCTCAGCAATCCAAAGCGAAGGCTTCAAAACTTTAGATGAAGGTCAAGCTGTTACATTCGATGTAGAACAAGGTCAACGCGGACCTCAAGCTACAAACGTTCGTAAAGCATAATTTAAATCGACATCTTTCACAGACTCTACTTGTAGAGTCTGTTTTTTGTTGTTTCTAACCCCACTAAAAAATCCCTATTCACTAATGAATAGGAATTATACGTGCAAGTAAAGTAAAATGGTAGATTAAGTATAGCATACTATTTTTACACTACCTAATCATTTTTACTACATTTAGTTAGCATTTATGTATGTCACTATTGTACTACAAGACAACATTTACATACCCTAAATAGGCGCCAAGCCGTTTTGAAAAGTGGTTAGAAACACTGAGTTTGGTTTTGCAATGCTCGCATATTAATTCATTTTTCTTCATATTTAAATGATAGCATTTCACACAAAATACTTGTTCCCTTTTGTCTCTAAAGCCTTTGCATTGAATGTTATCATCTGTTAGTCCAAAACTATATGCTAATTCCTTAATATACATAATTAACGACCACGAACCTGAAATATAGAGCTGCGTATTGATGAGGCTATCATCAAAAATAGATTGCATCTCTTCATAGTCGAAGGAGGATAGGAAATGGATATTTCCTGGAGTTTTGGTTTTTACATATTTCATCAGTTCTTCTTGATGCTGACTTATTTTGATATACACATCAGTTGGTATGTTCGTAAAAGACTTTAACAATGCTATATTGTCATAAAGGGTACAATCATCAATAATGCAGATCATTTTCTTAGTTCGTGAATGAATTTCAAAATTCGAGTGTTTAGATATATCAAATGTAAGTTGTTGATACATAAGTTTGTCCATCAAGCAGTAGAATTCCATTTCTGTATATTCAGAAGCACGGAAAAACATACGATAGGTTCCCTCTGTCTTCGATAGTTCCATAAGCTGGATTGGAATTTCGATAATGGCTTGACCATATTTCATTCGCTTTGCAATGCTAACCGTTTGCGAAATAGATCCTTCGATTAGCTTTACATCTACCATATACATTTGATGAAATAGTTTTTTATAGCAAAAGGGCTGGCATGTAATCGTATTTGTCTTCGTATGGATCTCCATAATTGAAACTCCTTTCCTTGCTTGTGCATGTGTTTGCATAGCCAAAAATTCATAACAAGTTCACAAAACTCCTATGTAAAAATTCGATTATTATATCTATATCGTATTGTAACTTTATTTTAAATATTCAGTTAATTTATTGTGAGATAATATAACATATTTTTTAGCCAGGATGATCTACTCCTAAGAAAATATCAGATATAAAGACACCTTCTTATACAAAATATCATACACAAGAAGGTGTCTTTGAATAGTTCTGTTTAAGGCAGTGCCACCTATCTTTGCTTTTTATTCCATACTTGTATTAGAAAATCGTCTTCTTTGTTTGTTCTTCTTTTAATATTTCAACGGCCTCCCGAAATCGTTGTGAATGTATGATTTCCCTTTCTCTTAAAAATTGTAAACTATCATTTATATCCGGATCATCCGATAAGTTGATTAACCATTGATAGGTCGCACGCGCCTTTTCTTCTGCAGCAATATCTTCATACAAATCAGCAATAGGATCCCCTTTTGCCTGGATAAAGGTTGTCGTAAATGGGACACCCGCCGCATTATGATAAAACAATGCACTATCATGATTCGCATAATGACCATCCAAGCCAGCCTCTTTCATTTGTTCCGGTGTCGCATCTTTTGTTAGCTTATAAACCATCGTTGCAATCATTTCAAGATGCGCAAATTCTTCCGTCCCTATATCCGTAAGTAATCCAATAACCTTATCTGGAATCGTATAACGTTGATTTAAATATCGAAGAGCTGCTGCTAATTCTCCATCTGCGCCACCGTACTGTTCAATTAAATATTTAGCAAGTTTAGGATTACATTTACTAACTTTTACAGGATATTGTAACTTTTTTTCGTAAATCCACATTGTTCTTACCTCCTATACTTGCCATGGCCAAGGGCTCTGTCCCCACTTCCATTCTTTTTCTGATATGCTATTTCCATATTGTAAAAGCGGACCAAATTTCTCTTCGAATTTCTGCTTCACTTGCATTTGATATTTTGCAAAATGATTAAATTGATCCAATGCTTGCGTATCATTCGGGTGAGTATCTAAGTATAAAGTCAGCTCCACTAATACGAAATCAACTGCTTGTATATCCGAAAGTAAAGAATAATATTCATCCGGCAAAGTTTCATGCATATCTATTCCCTCCTGCCTCGATACGGATCCTCATAATAATCATAGAATACTGGCCATAAAGTACCCTTTTTTAGTGCTTCCAAAGGAGAAAATTGAGGTAGATTGACTGATTGAAAACCAATATATAAATGAGGCGGTGTAGAATAATACTTCTTCCCGATTGGAGGACAAGGATCGCTTTGAGCATGATAAGGAACGTACGCTTTTATGTTCGATAAATTAGTCATCTTATCTTAAGCACCTCCCTACATGTAGTTCACATTATTGTATTCCCCCTAGCCAAATGATATGAATCAGAAATTCTCCCTAGATAAACAGATAGAGATTATGGTACAAGCTACCTGAATCCTTACTTTATTCTTGACATCATTCCTCAATGAAACTACGATATAGTTAATAATATTAATTATTCATCATCGAATAGTTTTATAAAGAACCGTTCACATGAGAATAAAAATCGAGGTGATTTAATATGGAAATGAAAAATGAGGAGTTGGAGCTAACTCACGCTTTTCTAACATCCTTTTTTCGTATTCATCGGCATTTTGGAAAATGGCTCCATGCTACGATGATAAATAATGACTTAAATGTCCCGCAATTCATTATTTTGCAATCCATGCCGCCCAGACAAATCGTTCCGCAAAAAATATTAGGTAAGAAACTTTTGTTTCCTAAAAGTACACTTAGCTCCAGTGTAGATGGATTGGTTTCACTAGGATTATTACAACGAATCATTTCTGAAGAAAACCGCAGAGAAGTATCTCTCCTAGTAACAGAAGCCGGGAAAGAAAAATTGCAAGCTATCTACAACGATCCGGATGGCTTACATCAAAGAATGCGTGCTATTTTAACTCAGTTTCCTAAAGAATCAATCAATACATTGCTAGAGATTCATAGTCAATTATATGAATTGATGCTCAAAGAAGTAACAACAGAGATAGGAGGAAAGGCAAGTGATAAAACTCTTTCGTAATTTAAAGCCATTTACTTGGATGATCGCGGGTGTACTTATATTTGTATTTATTCAAACAATGTCTGATCTCTATTTACCGACCTTAATGTCTGACATTATTAATTCAGGTGTTGTGAAAGGTGATGTAAATTACATCTTAAGAATTGGTGGCATTATGCTAGGCGTTGCTGCTGGCGGTGCTATTTTTTCTGTATTTGCAAGCTATTTCTCCTCGAAGGTAGCGATGGGATTTGGCCGCAACTTGCGTAAAAGAGTATTTTCGCGTGTAGAAGCGTTTTCCCTACAAGAATTTGATAAGATAGGCACAGCTTCCTTAATTACACGTACAACGAATGATATTACACAAGTACAGCAGGTATTAATCATGATGATGCGGATGGTGTTAAGTGCACCGATTATGTTTGTTGGAGGCATCATAATGGCAGTATCAAAGGACGCTAAACTATCCCTCATCATTGTAGCCATCGCACCTATTCTTGTGTTAACGATCATCCTTACGATGTATAAAGCTTTACCGCTTTTTAAAATCGTACAAAAAAAGCTCGATAAACTGAATTTAATTCTTCGTGAAAATTTAACAGGCGTTCGCGTCATTCGCTCCTTTAACCGGGAGCCGTATGAGCAGGAACGTTTCGACGTAGCTAACCATGATTTAACAGACGTTTCCATTCGCGTGAATAAAATCATGGCTTTCATCATGCCGATCATGATGTTAATTATGAACTTGGCAACAATCGCTGTTCTTTGGTTTGGTAGTATTCGAATCGATAGCGGCAGTATGCAAATTGGTGATTTATTTGCGTTTATCCAATACGTCGCACAAATCATGTTTGCCCTCATCATGGCGTCTATCATGTTTGTTATGGTTCCTCGTGCTTCGGCTTCAGCAGATCGGATTAATGAAGTACTTGCTATGGAGCCAAGTATTATTGATCCAGAAGAAGCGTTTGGAACAGAAACAAGTAAAGGTGATATTGTGTTTGAACGCGTTACATTTAGTTACCCAGGAGCCGAACGACCTGCGTTATCCGATATTTCCTTCCACGCCAAGCCAGGGCAAATTACTGCCATAATTGGCGGTACAGGTTCAGGGAAATCGACACTTGTAAATTTAATACCTAGATTTTACGATATCGATTCAGGGACGATTCGCATAAACGGAGCGAATATTCACGAAATGAAACAAGCCGACGTTCGTTCTAAAATTGGGTTTGTTCCGCAAAAAGCTGTATTATTTACCGGCACAGTCAATGAAAATATACGATACGGAAAAGAAGACGCAACAACAGATGAAATTGTGCATGCAGCAAAAATTGCACAAGCTGCTGACTTTATCGCTCAAATGCAAGAAGGCTACGAATCACCCATTACCCAAGGCGGTTCGAATCTTTCAGGTGGGCAAAAACAACGTCTATCCATTGCAAGAGCATTGGTCCGTAAACCGGATATTTATATTTTTGATGATAGTTTTTCTGCACTAGACTATAAAACGGATGCAAACCTACGTGCTGCATTAAAAGCAGAAACAAAAGAAGCAACCGTACTGATCGTTGCACAGCGTGTGAGCACCGTTTTACATGCTGATCAAATTATCGTGTTAGATGGTGGAAAAGTTGAAGGAATTGGTAGCCATGCAGAGCTGTTAGAATCCTGTACGGTATATCGTGAAATCGTTGAATCGCAGTTGTCAGAGGAGGAGATCGCATGAGCGAATCAAAACAAAAGTCTCAGCAAGGGCGCGGATTCGGGCCTGGTCACGGACCTGGCGGCGGGATGATGGTACAAGGAGCGAAGGTAAAGGATTTTAAAGGCACACTCAAACGTTTGCTTGTCTATTTAAAGCCGCGCCGGATTAAATTGTTTGTCGTTTTCCTTACCGCGATTCTTAGTACGATTTTCATGATTGTCGGCCCTAAGCTAATGGGAAATGTAACGACCAAGCTGTTTGAAGGCGTTATATTAAAAATGAAAGGAATTCCTGGAGCTAAAATTGATTTCACCTATATAGGAAACGTACTGTTTCTACTCGTTGGGCTTTATGTACTAAGCGCTCTATTCAGCTACTTACAGCAATATCTTATGTCTGATGTTGCCCAAAAAACCGTGTATGATTTACGACTTGAGGTCAATAAGAAACTAGCAAGACTTCCCCTTAAGTATTATGATGAACACGCACACGGCGATACATTAAGTCGTGTTACGAATGATATCGATACAATTGGAAGTACACTTCAGCAAAGTATTACGCAGTTTATCACTTCCTTTGTAACAATTATCGGAATCATTATTATGATGCTAACAATCAGTCCGATGCTTACGTTAATTAGCGTAGTGGTAGTAATCCTATCCGTTTTTGTGCTTGGACCAATTATGAAACGGTCGCAAACGTATTTTGCCAACCAACAACAGTCTCTTGGTCAATTAAATGGCCACATTGAAGAAATGTATAATGGTCACAATATCATTAAAGCATTCGGCCATGAAGACAAAGCAAAGGTAGAATTTGATGAAGTGAATGCGAAATTGTATGATGCAGGCTGGCGTGCTCAATTTATATCAGGAATCATCATGCCGCTTATGTCTTTTGTCAGCAACCTTGGCTACGTTGCTATTGCCGTAGTTGGCGGAATTTACGTAACAAAAGGGTTTATTCAAATCGGAGATATCCAAGCTTTCATTCAATATTCTAGACAATTTTCTCAGCCAATTGCGCAAACTGCAAATATTGCAAACATTATTCAATCTACGATTGCCGCAGCAGAACGTGTCTTTGAAGTGCTAGATGAAAATGAAGAAGTGAAAGAAACAAATAATCCAGTTAACATAGATTTTGTCAAAGGAGAAGTACACTTTGAACACGTACATTTCGGCTACAAACCAGATGTCCTTCTCTTCAACGATATAAATATCAATGTATTACCTGGTCAAACGGTAGCAATCGTCGGTCCAACAGGTGCCGGAAAAACAACATTAATTAATTTACTGATGCGCTTTTACGAAACGAATAGCGGCACAATTAAAATTGATGGCATCGATACGCTAAATATGTCTCGGGATGACCTTCGCAAAACATTCGGAATGGTATTGCAGGACACATGGCTCTTTAACGGGACAATCAAGGATAATATTGCCTATGGCCATTTGGGTACGACGGACGAAGAAGTCTTTAAGGCAGCGGAGGCAGCACATGCCGATCAGTTCATTCGTACACTTCCAGATGGATATGACACTGTATTAAACGAAGATGCTTCGAATATTTCACAAGGACAGCGGCAGCTTCTCACGATTGCCCGGGCAATCCTAGCAAATCCGCCCATCATGATTTTAGATGAGGCTACAAGCAGCGTAGATACACGAACAGAAATCTATATTCAAAAAGCAATGAATACGTTGATGCAAGGACGCACAAGCTTTGTTATTGCCCACCGCCTCTCTACCATCAAGGATGCAGACTTAATTTTAGTCATGAACAAAGGAACAATCATTGAACAAGGAACACATCATGAACTGCTTGAACAAAACGGCTTCT
>NZ_JBXKMX010000276.1:0-16579 GCF_056992975.1 Ectobacillus sp.
CTTCTGAACAACTACAAATGTTGTTCCCCATATAAAGGTAATAAACAATAATCCGAAATGAGCTAAAACGACTTTACGCATTTGTTTCTTCCCGTCCGTTCATCAATATGGCTTTTCTAGCTAGCTCGTCAGCCACTTTATTTTGTTGGCTTGGAATCCATTTTAAGAAAAATAAATCGAATTGTTCAATAAGATGAAGAGCTTTTTGTAGAAGGGGAGAAAACGTCTTGTTTTTCACATATTTGTTTTCAATTGCACGTTCGACAAGCTGCGAATCTGTACGAACCGAAATAACCATATAATGATGTTCTAAGCAGTAGTGTAATGCAGCGAGCAACGCCTCGTATTCTGCTTCATGATTACTCATGATACCTAACGGTTTAGATAGAAAAACGGGTTTCTCAATTCCTTTAATAAAAATACCTGCTCCAGATGGCCCTGGATTTCCTTTTGATGCGCCGTCAATATAAACTTCAATCAATGTATGTACACCTTCTCTTTTATAAAATCCAATTTCATTTCACATAAACATAAATAAAAAATAAGTTTTTCTATCATTATAACAATGATTATGAAAACGTGAACACAAAAATAAATGATTATGAATAAATATCCATATTTTGGATTTTTCGTTTGCTTTTGTATAAAAGAATGAAGGTATTATACAATATAAAAAAGAACAAATAAGAATGCATTCTATTTATGGATCAGCAATGAATAGGGTAAGACGTGAAAAAGGGGTATTTAGATGAGATATCAAATAATCTGGACATATAAACGAAATCAGTTGGAAACGGTATTACATTCGGACTATATGACGTTAGAACAGGCTTTATTGGTCGCGGCTGATTTTGAAAAAACAGGACGTGTGAAAGAATTAGTTTTTTGTGATGAATTCGGATCAAACTGGACAAAAAAAGAAGCGGAAAAGCTAGGGAAAAAAGTAGAGGAAGAACCACAAGAAATCATTCTTTACTTTGATGGTGGGTATGATGTGCAGACAAAGCAAGCAGGTGTTGGGGTGGCGTTGTATTACAAAAAAAATAAAAAGACATTTCGATTGCGGCGTAACTTTACATTTTATGAGCTAGACAATAATAATGAAGCAGAGTATGCAGCATTATTATTTGGCTTGCAAATTCTTGAGGAAATGAATGCGAATTATCAGATCATTACATTACGCGGGGATTCCCAAGTTGTATTGAATCAGCTAGCAGGTGAATGGCCATGCTATGAAGAAAGATTAACGAACTATATAGATCGTATTGAGAAGAAGCAGGAAGCAAGACGTTGGAAATTTGTATATGAACCCATTTCACGAAAAAATAATCATGAAGCTGATCATTTAGCAACACAAGCACTACAGGGTACGATTATTGATAGTCATGTAATGGTGGAGGAATAGGCAATGAGGAAAAAAGAACTCATCGTTGAAATAAATGACCTGTTAGACACATATTGTACGGGTTGTTTTTTAAACAGTTATTTTCGTAAAGAATACGGAAAACATTATGCTCAAACATTTTGTATTAAGAAATGCACAGTCGGTGAAAAATTAAAAACGTTTGGGAAAGAACTATCATAAAGAAAATCAATCTCTAAGTGGAGATGAAACCCTGTTTATACGAGATAAAGCGAAACTTCCCTCAAGTAGGGGGGTTCTCAACTTTACTGATGGAATGTCTTGTCAATCCTACCCTGCGCTCACTTAGCATTCTCAGGTTTTCTAAAGCCTTGAAGTGACCTTACTGCCCGTTAATGAGGGATAAAAAAACCGCCGAATTGGCGGTTTTATTGATTAGCTTCTAATAATTGTTTTTCAATTCGGTTAAGCCTTTTTTCTTGACTTCGAAGATAATGTTCATCTAACTCTGTGGCAGTAGCCTTTACGAGGTCTAACTGTTCTTTTGCTTCACTCACGGAAGTAGCAGCGTGCTGCAATAGCTCAGGATCCATAGTAACAGTAGCAGAACCAACCATTTTTTCGGCAGTCTCAACCTTTAGAAATATCTGTTCTAAATCTGTAAAAGGTTCACTCATACAGAATTCCTCCTTCAGAATATATTATCTATAGTGTTGTCTCTAAAGAAAGAAAGCATACATTATTTTATGTTTACAGCGTGGTATTGAAAGACATAGTATAGCTTTCTTAATAATAAGTTTAGTTATGAATGTGATAAAGGGGGGATACATATGAGTGGGAATAAGCACTCCTTTCTTTTAGACAGACAATCTATTCAAAATCGTAAGAATTTGCCTAAATGGTTGGTGGATGAGTTTGAAACGTTTTCTACCATTGTTGCTGATCCTTCATTCCCCTGTTATTTTGGAATGACAGCATTTAAACGAAATGAATTACGATATTCATATGTAGAAAGTAAGGATTGGAGTAATCTTCCGTCAACGCTTCTAGAGTTTTTACAGCTAATCGAACAACAGCCGTCTGTACGTCGTGGGTTATTTGTATTTGTAGAGCCAGAAATAGAAGAACGGTCTCTTTCTTATTATCGCAATTATTTTTGGAATTTACTTCAGTTTTTACATGAGAAAGACAAACACCCTTGGCCTAGACAGATTCCTGTTAATCCCGATCATCATTTATGGGAATTTTCTTTTGGGGGAGAGCCAATTTTTGCGTTTGGAAATGCCCCTGCTTATAAGAAGCGTAAAACGAGACATCTTGGTCGATCGCTTGTGATTGGTTTTCAACCCCGTATTATTTTTGAAGGGCTAGAAGGGAATAGACCGAACGGTGCATACTCAAGACAAACAGTAAGAGAGCGTACGGAAAAATGGGATGGGCTTCCGAAACATCCTAATATCAGTCATTATGGTGATCCCGATCATCGTGAATGGAAGCAATACTTTATTGGTGATGATAGTAAACCTATTGAAGGGTCTTGTCCTTTTCACTTTAAAGAATAAGCAAAAAAATTTATAAGAGCTAAGTGATGTTGTGAGGAATGTATCTTGCAAACATCGCTTTTTTTTGTATAGTTTACCAGTGATAGGCAAACGCTACACGTATGTTTTTCATCAGTTCTATTTAGGAGACAAGCATCATCTACTATCAATATCAAGTGTAGAAAGGAATAGAATATGTTAGTTGCAATTATTCAACAAATTGTTCTCGGTATATCATTAGCAGCTCCTGTAGGTCCAATCAATATTGAAATGGTAAAGCGTGGTGTTGCAAAAGGGTTTTGGCATGCATGGGTCGTTGGATTAGGTGGTATGACTGCAGATCTTTGTTTTATGCTTCTCATCTATTTTGGGCTTTCCGCTTTTTTTATGAGAACGAATATCCAGTTTTTCATGTATGGAATAGGATTTTTTTTCTTATTTCATTTAGGTTTTACGAGTATAAAACAAGGGATTTTTCATCGCGAAATGGAATATATTAAAGATACAGTAGGCAACATTCGCCAGTCGTATACAACTGGTTTTTTGATTGCATTGTCGAACCCGTTAAATTTAGTATTTTGGTTTGGCGTATATGGCAGCACATTAAGTACCTTACTTACAGAAGTAAGTAGAACCAAAGCAATGCTCTACAGTCTCTGTATACTCGTGGGGATTGTTCTATGGAACTTAAATATTGCATTTACAGTTCATTTTGGTCGAACGCTCTTGAAACCGAAAATGCTTGGATATGTAACTGCAGTAGCAGGCATAATATTGGTTGCCTATAGTATTCATTTTGCCTATAAAGCAATGCAGCTTTTCAACTAAAGGGAGGATACATGTATGTATCGAACTATAATCTTCGAACGAGAGATTCTTATTAAATTATCATCGAAGCTCATAAAAGAAGTAGAGGATCGCGCCCCCATCTATTACGCTGTACTATCAATTGTAGAAAATGTACTTAGGCATGAACAGAAAACAAGTTTTGCAGTTGTACACGAAACATTAGGTTTAATAATTGGAGAGGTTCTTCAGGCAGATATAGTTGTATTTTCAGTGGAATATATTATTGATAAACATAATTTGTATACGTTTAGTCAATTCCCAGAAAACGTCCAAAGAGCGAATTAAAATGATGTCTAAATAGAAATCAAAATATGCCGCAGATATGCGGTTTTTTTTATGGAACGAGAATTTATTCATAATAAAAATGGCTAAGTGACGGAAATTGTCGAAAGAAAACCCTTTCAATAGGATAAATTATCCAATAAAATGAATGTAAGTTTCAGAATATTGTAACATTTCAAATGGTTACGTCGAAGAGGGGGGAATATTTCGTTGTAAGGATTAGTTCCAAAACATAATAAAAGGGAGGAATATTCACTATGGCTGTGAAGAAAGAATTTCAAGAGGAAATAAATGAAAACGATTACACGAGAGTTGCTGCTTCAAGAGAATTTAAACAGCTACTTCAAGTAAAGAAAAAATTTATTGTTCCTGTTACCCTATTCTTTTTAAGCTTTTACTTTTTGCTCCCTATATTAACGTCATATTCCAAAATATTGAATACAACAGCAGTTGGCGCCATTACTTGGGCATGGATTTTTGCGTTTGCTCAGTTTATTATGACGTGGGCACTTTGCATTGTGTATAGCAAAAAAGCACGGACTTTTGATCGCTTGTCAGAAAAAATAGTAAAGCAATTAGATGATGGGAGGGATACGCAATGAATATGACAGCATTTGGATTATTTTTAATTATAGTTCTTGGTACTTTGGTCATAACGTACTTTGCATCTAAAAAGACTAAAAATGCAAGTGAATTTTATACAGCTGGTGGGGGGCTTACTGGTTGGCAAAATGGACTAGCTATCGCAGGTGATTACATGTCTGCTGCTTCATTTTTAGGAATTGCAGGCGCAATTGCACTTGCTGGATTTGATGGGTTTTTCTATAGCATTGGCTTTCTAGTTGCGTATCTTGTGGTGTTATATTTGGTCGCTGAGCCACTCCGTAATTTAGGAAAATATACACTTGCAGATATGATTGCAGCACGATTTGATGCTAAGAAAGTACGCGGAGTTGCGGCAATGAATACAATCACTATTTCGATTTTTTATATGATTGCACAATTGGTAGGGGCAGGGGCTCTTATCAAACTATTACTTGGAATTGACTATACAACTTCAGTTCTTATCGTTGGTACGTTAATGACTGTTTATGTTATTTTCGGGGGGATGCATGCTACAAGTTGGGTACAAATTGTTAAGGCTGTATTATTAATGATTGGTACATTAGTCATTTCCCTAATTGTATTTGCAAAATTTAATTTTAATGTAATGGATATGTTTCAAGCTATGTCAACTGCTACGCCTTATAAGGAATCATTCTTAAATCCAGGTATTAAATATACAAATGGGCTAGATACGATATCACTCAATATAGCTCTTGTTTTAGGGACAGCAGGTCTTCCGCATATTCTAGTTCGTTTTTTTACGGTACGAGATGCAAAAACAGCACGATCCTCCGTAGTATATGCGACTTGGTTAATCGGATTTTTTTACATTTTGACTGTTTTTCTCGGTTTCGGGGCAGCAGCGTTCGTCGGACATGATGCGATTGTGTTAGCAAATCCTGCTGGTAATATGGCGGCTCCGCTGCTTGCAAAAATGGTAGGTGGGGACTTCTTATTTGCTTTTGTTTCTGCAGTAGCTTTTGCCACGATTCTAGCTGTAGTAGCAGGGCTTGTATTAACGGCTGCTTCCGCCTTTGCTCATGATTTTTACAGTGAAATTGTCCGTGGTGGAAATGCAACAGAAAAGGAACAAGTAGCTATGGCACGATATGCTTCCATTGGGGTGGCGGTGCTTAGTATTGTTCTTGCATTATTTGCACAGACGCTTAATGTAGCATTTCTCGTAGCATTAGCATTTGCAGTAGCGGCAAGCGCAAATCTACCAGTTATTTTGTTCACGATATATTGGAAACGATTTAATACAGCTGGAGCTATTACGGGAATGATTGTAGGTCTTCTTAGCGCAATTATTGTTGTTGCGATTGGTCCAAACGTTTGGAATCCGGTTGCGGGAAAAGCAATTTTTGTTGGAACACCCCTTATTTCATTATCGAATCCAGGGATAATTTCTATACCACTTGGCTTTCTTGCAGCTTATCTAGGCACGGTATTATCGGGTAAAAAGGAAAGCGAAGCGAAGTTTGATGAAATATTAGTAAAATCCAATACAGGTCATGGAGTAAGTGATGCTTCCGCTCATTAATTCAAGCAAAGGGCGATTTCTAATCTTTAATAAAGAATGAGAGAAAGTCCTTACTGAGGAAGATTTTACTTTATAATAAAAGCGTCCCCTTTAGGAATGAAGGGGACGCTTTTATTTCTTCGGATATTTGTAATGGTTTTAAATAATTATATGAACTTGGAAGATTACGATGCTGTATTTATGTCCTTGCTTTGTACATTGCGACTACGCATGATTATCGGATAGAATAGTAAACCAATTACAAATAATCCTATTCCAAGCATGAATGTTTTCAGATCGGTTGTTCCAGTTTTAATAACCCAAATGGAATAGATCAGGGCAATTACTACAATGACACCATCCTTTATACGTTCTCTCATTGACATATATGTTTCTCCCGTAATAACAAGTTTTAACTGGTATAGGGAGCTTACAAGGTAAGGAATTAAGTATGCAAGTGTTGCAACGACAATAGCAAAGTTATAGGCTTGTCCAACTGTACCGGAAATAGTAGAAAATAGAAAAACTTGTGTCATTATGTTCGTAATGGTTAACGAACGGATTGGACTACCTCCTTTATTTGTCTTTGCAAAATAGATCGGAAATAGTTCACTTTTAGCTGCTTGATACGGAACCTCTGCACTGACGACAATCCAGCCAACTATCGATCCAAACAATGAAATGAGAGCGAGAATAGCTAGAACGGCTGCACCGTTTGGTCCAATTGCCGCGCTAAGTGCATCAACCAGCGGTTTTTGAGAATCGCGTAATACTTGCTGTGATAGTGCTCCCATTGTTAGCAGAGTAATGCCAATATAAATAAGGATTGCAATGAAAAGGCCACTAAGTGTAGCTCGCTTTACATCATGCTGCGATTTTGCACGGTTTGAGAGCATAACGGCAGCTTCGATGCCAATAAATGCCCATAGTGTGGAAATGGCCGCACCGTTTACTTGACCACTAAGTGAAATAGTTTCACCTGCACTGTTAACAAATGTGTTTCCAGAAACATTAGCAACGTTAAATATGAAGAGAGTAAAAATGATAAATAACCCAAATCCAAGTACTTTCGCTGCTGTAGCAGCAAAGTTAATTTTGCCAGCACTCGTAAAGCGTGTTGCTAGTATCCATTGTAATCCCCAGAGAAGGGCAGAACATACAATAAATGTTGTTAAATTACCACTATGAACTTCAAGTGATCCAATAGAAAATAAGACCGTCTTTGAAGATAATATTGGGAAGAAGGTTGATAAATATCCAGCAAAAGAAATAATAATAGAAGCAGTAGCTGGCCAATTGGCTGCCCAGTACCCCCATGCGACACTAAAGCCTGCAGCGCGACCCAATTTTTTAGATGTGAACATTGCTTGTGCATAACTTTGCGGACCAGCCTTTAAATCAGGACGTCTCATTGCTAAATTTCCAAAGACAAGTGCAATCATTAATACTCCTAGTCCAGTTGTAAGCCAAGCAATTGTTGATCCAATTGGACTTGCTACTTGAGCCATATTTGCGGGTAGCATAAAAATACCACCACCAACCATGTTTCCTACTACAAATGCAGTTAAGACCCATAATCCCCACTTTTTATTTTCCATGTTTGTCTCTCCTTTGTTTGTACACATAACCCCTAAAAAGTAAAAGCCATGAAGGCAAAAAATACCTACATGGCTTTATAGAAGCGTGCAGGTACAAATGGGAACAACCCTTGTACCTACACGTAATAGTTACGTTAGGTTCAAGGGCTATATATGGCGATGAAGTTGTGTGAATGTAATAAGACGGTTCATTTTTGTAATCTCCCTAATAATAGAATCAATTTTTATCGTACTAGTACGATATGTCAGAAACTGGTTTACTTTTTTATGCGACCATTACATAAATCCTCAGAAAAAGTATTATTCATACAACGAAATATTTTACTGTATGTCTCACAGGATTGCAATGACTTTTATTGACATAAATGAAGTAGGAAATTAGTAAAATTCTTTATAATGAACTATATATAAAAATTAAATATCCAATATCTGTAATTTTGTAATTTTATCTGAAATATTTTTGAAATAGTATAGCTATTTCAACTGTTTTTTTATATAATTTTAGTAGTATTATGAATGTATCAAAGTTATTTTGTTCGTTTTAGAGAATCATACTTGTGGTTTGGAATTCTATTGACCGAAAGTTGTGAAAGATAGTAAAATAAAATGGTATTTATTGGATAATTTAAACCGTTCGTTATAAAGAAATTAAAGATAGAGATTTTAAGGGGGAAGTAATATGCATAATAAAAGTCGTATTATAGAAGAGATTACAGTTACATTAGAAAAATTGCTTGTGTCTAATGATAGTGCAGAAATCAAAAGAATGCATATGCAGGAATTGGCTCAATCATTACAAGTAGAGTTTGAGGATGTAACAACACTTTATAATAAGATGGAATTATTTCAACAAGAAGTATCTCAGTTAGGTGGTATGGATACATATCAGAAATCAAAATATTCATGGTTGAAAGCCGAACTAGATTTACTTCTATTTATATATCAATTTTTTCAAAAAAATGGTATTAGCGTTATTACCATTTCAGATCTACTTAGTAATAAGCATCTTAGCATTTTTCCAAAGACAAAAAACCAATTACAAAATACGTACTATAAGCTACGCAACAACCAGCTTCCACTTGAAAACATTATTAAGCAAAAACCAGGTCGTAAGCCCGGTCAAGAATATAAAAAAATGGCTAGTGATTTGAATGAATCCAATATAAAGAAAAAACAAGAGTTTTCGGAAAATGCAGAAATTGTTTCACAACAGCCTAAGTATAGTTTGGTACATTTATTATCTGGTATGGTGAGAAATTTTCAAACAATTTGCGATGATAATGAAAATGAAAAACGCGTATATCAGTTAATGGCTGGTATTTATGAATTATCCGGAATGGCAGCAGACGGAATAAATGTAAATAAAAAAGATTCAGATGAGCAGGTGCTTTTACTTCGACAAGAAACAGAAAGACTTAAAAGAGAACAGGTAGAAATTATGCATGAAATTCGTGGAATAACAAACCATATTAAAGCTTTTGTTGAGAGTACAGATGTAGACCAGATTAAAAATTTATCTGGATTTGTGAATGATTGTAAACGAGATTTAAATCGTCTTGAACTATATAATGTACAAAAACATTCAACGATGTAATTAGAAAAAGCTTAGGAGAATTTTAACTTATTAATGAAATGTAAGAAAAGACGAAGCACAGTATTGCTTCGTTTTTTTTATGTTTCCAAATGTTTTGTTTCTTCAATATTGCCATATTTCCCGTACAGAAAATGGAAAGTGTCGGAAATGAACAAAGAAAAATACGAGATTGGAAATGTCGCAACTGCTTCACAAGCAAATTTGGCTTCCTGTAATGCAAATCTCCTTCATCCCAAGCTTGTCATAGCACAATGCCCGGTATGAACCTGCTGTATGAAGCCAAGCGTGATCAAGAGGATGGAATAAATGTTCTAAAAGAAAAATGTAAAGGCATCAGTATAGAAATCTGTAAAACTTAGAGTTTCTATGACGATTCCTTTTTATAAAATGGAAATAATTATATTTTTAAGAAAAATATTACATGATATAATGAGATTATAATAGAAGTGATTTCGTTACATCACTAGATTCACTACTCTTTCTGATGATGGAGTGGATTGTTTGGGAAAACTTGGTCTTTCGTCAATATACGAACAACTATAAAAGAGTTGTGAGGGTTAGTTATGGATATTGGATTACTAGTTATTCTCTTTTTTACGATTCTGATCCATATGACAGAGACACTGTCATTCAGTGTTCGTCTAGGTGGTGTGAGGCTTGCAAAACTCGCAGTTTCCCTTTCCCTTGTCGGTATTTTACTTCTTGTTTCAAGAACTTCCAACATGATTCAAGGTCCTCTCGTTGGTAATTTAATTGATAGAGCAAAATTAAATCCTGACATAGATGTTCTTCCAATGTTCCAGCTTATCCTTTTTGCGGCTTCAGTAGGGACTCTTCTAGCAATGTTTTTCTATCCCACTTTTACAAAGTTGTCGATGGTTATCATTCGACGTTTAGAAATAGATGGTTCGTTTCTGAACGTAATGCGTGTTTCAAATGTACAAAAATTGCGTTTTACGAAGCATTATGTTACAGTGCCGCGATTTGCTATGCTTCATCGTCTACGAATTGGTGGAATACCGAAACGAATTATGCTTATAAATACGGTTGTTACTGGTATATATACAGTTGGTGTTCTCTCCTCACTTTATGCTACTTTTCTCGAACCATCTTTTACATCAACAGCAAGTCAACTTACTGGATTAATTAATGGCGTTGCCACTATATTGCTTACTTTGTTTCTTGATCCTCATATTGCGATGCTAACAGAACGTTCTTTGCAGCAAAAAGCTGGGGCAGAGCAGATGGGAAAGCTATTCGGATGGCTTATGATTTCACGCTTTTTTGGTACGTTGCTCGCGCAGTTTTTCCTTATGCCAGCTTCACATTTGATTATATGGACGAGCGCTATATTAAGTAAGATTTTATCCTAAATAGCAGATGCAATACGTGAAAAAAAGTGTTTGGAACTAGAACACAGGATTGGATTTTATCATACTGTGAGTATATATGTTTAAAGGAGTGTAATCATTATGTACCCTTATTGGCAATCCAGTTATTTCATACATGATAATCCTTATGTAATTTGGAATCCAACATCTTTTTTTTCAACAACACGGAACTATTGCATCAGTAAGGCCGGAGTTGATTTTAAAAGTTATATGCGGTTACTTTGGGAACAACATGTTGCTTGGACAAGAATGGTTATCCTTAGTCTTATTTTTAATTTGCCAGATGTGGACTTTTCTATTTCACGTCTCCTTCAAAATGCTCCGGATATGGGAAATTCGCTCAAACCTTTCTATGGTGAAAATATAGCGAAAAAATATAGTAGCTTAATAAAAGATCACTTAGTAATTGCTGCAGATCTTGTCAAAGCAGCAAAGGATGGCAATCAAAGCGCCGCATCAATTGCAGAGAGAAAATGGTATTCCAATGCTGACGATATTGTTGAATTTTTAAACAGTGTAATTCCACATTTATCTAAAGAAGATTTTAGAAAAATGTTTTATGAACATCTAGCGTTAACTAAATCTGAAGCGGTATCTATCCTGAGTAAAGATTATAAATCAGGTGTTCAAATGTACGACAAAATTGAAAAAGAAGCTTTAGAAATGGCAGATGCAATTTCTGAGGGAGTGATAAAGCAATTTCCTCAATTGTTTTAAATTACAATAGGCTTTTATGTGATAAAATAATAAAATTGAGCAAGTCTGATTTGGAAATTTAGGATATAAGGTGATTAGAAAAATGAAGTTAATTATTGCAGAAAAGCCAGATCAGGGGCTGAAGCTAGCAGCCCCTTTTTCATTTAAAAAAAGAAACGGTTACTTAGAAATTGCTCCAAACTCTTTGTTTTCTGATGGTGCTATTTTAACATGGGCTGTTGGACATTTGTGTGAGCTTGTTCCACCTGAAGAATATGATTCAAAGTGGAAGCGATGGTCTATCAATACGCTTCCAATGATTCCAGATACTTTTCACTACCGTGTGTCCAAAGCAAAAGCTAAGCAATTTCATATTGTTCGCGAATTAGCGAAGCGCCCCGATGTGAAAGAAATTATTCATGCTGGCGATGCAGGGAGAGAAGGAGAATTAATCGTACGGACAATTCTCCAAACAGCACATATACATAAGCCAATGAAACGTCTTTGGATTTCCTCGTTAACAGAAAAGGCAGTGAAAGAGGGGTTCGGAGCATTACTGACAGAGAAGGATACGTATCCTCTCTATGAAGAAGCATATAGCCGTGCATGTGCAGACTGGCTCGTTGGAATGAATGCATCTCGTATTTATACGCTTCTGATGAAACAAAATGGAATTACAGATGTCTTTTCTGCGGGACGTGTGCAAACTCCTACACTAGCCTTAGTTGTGAAAAGAGAAAAAGAAATTGCAAGTTTTGTCTCAAAACCATTTTGGGAAGTGCTGGCCATGTTCGATATGGACGGGAAGCAGTATGAGGGGAAATGGCATAACGAGCATGAAAGTCGATTGGATAATCCAGAAATGGCAGCTAAAATTGCAGCATTTTGTAAAGGAAAGCCAGCCTCTGTACATGAAGTAAATACGGAACGGAAGGAATTTCAGCCTCCCTATTTATTTAACCTCTCTTCCTTACAAGCTACCGCAAACCGGGCTTTTACGTTTTCACCGAAAAAAACATTAGATATCGCACAAAGTTTGTATACAAAGGGGTTTATTTCATATCCACGGTCAGATAGTAGTTTCGTAACGAAAGGGGAAGCAGAGGGTTTTGCTGCTATTCTTCAAAAGCTTTGCATGCAAGAAGCTTACAAACTATATTTTCCAACTCCTATTGCTAGCATTGTCAATAATAGACGCTATGTAAACGAAAAAAAAGTGACTGATCACTATGCAATCATTCCTACTGAGCAAGTTCCTACTGTCTCAAAGTTACAGGAAGATGAACGGAAACTTTATGATTTAATTGTAAAGCGTCTCATTGCCGCTCATTATGAATCAGCTATTTTTGATTATACAACCGTTACGACTCTGGTTGATGGGAGAGCAACGTTTCTTTCAAAAGGAAAGCAGCTAATTCGGCAAGGATGGCGGACCATCTTATTTGCAGAGAATAGCAAAGACGATGACGATGAAGTTCTTCTTCCGTTGTTGCAACAGGGAGAGCTAGGAATAGTTGCTAACGTAAAAGTGAAAGAGGGAAAAACTCAGCCTCCAAAACGATATACAGAAGGACAGCTCATCACGCTAATGAAAACAGCGGGGAAAGTGCTAGAAGATCAGAAGCTAGAAAAGGTATTAAACAAAACAGAAGGACTTGGCACAGAGGCAACGCGAGCAGGAATTATTACGATGCTAAAGGACCGTAAATATATAGAAGTAAAAAAGAATCAAGTGTTTGCTAAGGAAAAAGGAACGCTGCTAATTGATGCAATTGGGGAACAAATTCTTGCATCTCCAGAAATGACAGCACGGTGGGAGCAAAGACTTTCACAAATTGGAGAAGGAAAAGCAGACGCAGCGAAGTTTATGGAGCAGGCGAAAAAGCTTGCAACTACAATCGTCGAACATGCTGTTGAAGGATCAAAAGGTTGGGATTTTAGTAACATAGATAAAAAACAGTTTGAGCATAAGTCATCTTACAAAAAAACATCGGTGCCACTTGGACCGTGTAAAAAATGTGATGGAGTAATGGTGGACAAAGGTTCGTTCTATGGGTGTACAAATTATGCAAAAACAAAATGCAATTTTACTATATCTAAAAAAATACTTGGAAAAACAATTTCACAGGCAAATGTAAAAAAACTACTACAAACAGGTATAACGAACGTAATAAAGGGATTTAAAAAAGGTGAAAAAACATTTGATGCAAAGCTTGAATGGAAGGATCAGAGCATCGCCTTTGTATTTTCAAATGATGAAGGGAAATAAATCGTATAGTTAGTGAAATAAAATTTTGAGATAATTATATTGACGTACATGTAATAAGATTGCTATAATACCGATAATCATATTAATCCGATAAGAAATCAAGTTAATGTTGACCGGATAACCGGAGACACAACGATTATACATTGTTGTGTCTTTTTTATTTTCTTAACAACTAACAAAAGAGCGTCAATTCAAATGAAATGGAGGGAAGAAAGATAAGCAAACTCCGTCAGTTTTGTATTTTTGATTAGAAATCGAAGGATATTCATAAAAATAGAAGTAGTTCCCATTTTACAAGAACGAGGATTGTTTCGTACAGATTACAAAGGAGATACGCTACGGGATCATTTGCATTTATCAAAACCAGAAAACCGTTTTACCAAAGTGTTGGAATCATAAGACTATTTGCTTCAAATGTAATCTGAAAAGGTCTGTTTAGATTGTAATTCATACTAAAAATATGTTTTTAATATGTTTTGGAAAAGAGGGTGACTTAATGATTGTCGTGAAAAACGTGAGCAAAGTATATAAAACTTCAAAAGGAAGCGTACGAGCATTAGATGATATTAATTTGAAAATTGAAAAGGGAGATATTTTTGGAATTATTGGATTTAGCGGAGCAGGAAAGTCAACGTTGATTCGTTGTTTAAATCGGTTGGAGGAACCAAGTGAAGGCAGTATAGAAATTGCAGGACAACTAATTACAGAAATGGGAGAGAAAGAATTGAAGTTTGCAAGACGGAAGATTGGAATGATTTTTCAACACTTCAATTTATTCGATTCAATGACCGTCTTTCAAAACATTGCATTCCCTTTACAAATCGTTGGTCAAAAAAAGTCGGATATTGATAAAAAGGTGACAGAACTATTGGAACTCGTTAATTTAAGCGATAAAGGCATGGCATATCCTGCTCAGTTAAGCGGTGGTCAAAAGCAACGTGTCGGTATTGCTCGTGCATTAGTAAATGATCCACATGTGCTTCTATGTGATGAAGCAACATCTGCTCTTGATCCGCAAACAACCTATTCCATCTTAGAGCTATTACAGGATATTAATCGCAAGCTAAATCTAACCATTGTTCTTATCACACATGAACTTGATGTGTTGGGACATATATGTAACAATATGGCAGTTTTAGAAAGTGGAAAAATTATCGAAACAGGAAGTGTAGATTCGTTTTTCTTACATCCGTCTAGTGAAACAGCAAGACGATTTGTCAGAATACTAGAATATTACCGTCAAAAGCGAGAGGCTTGGGACCATATGGGAGGAGTAATATGAATTCGGATTTAGTTGAATTGCTTTGGAAAGGATTAGTAGAGACGCTCTATATGGTGTTTTGGTCTTCTGTATTTGCAATTATTCTTGGATTAATTCTTGGTGTAACGATTGTCGTAACTGAAAAAGGTGGAATTCTAGAATCTTCTAAATTAAATGCAGTCATAAGTACATTAATAAATGGAATACGCTCGATTCCTTTTATCATATTAGTCGTATTACTTTTGCCATTTTCACGACTCGTGGTTGGTACAACACTTGGGCCGACCGCTGCGATTGTTTCGCTATCAATCGGGGCAGCTCCGTTTATTGGACGCATCATTGAAAATTCATTAAAGGAGGTGAGTGTTGGGAAAATTGAAGCTGCTAAATCACTCGGAGCATCACGCTCTACCATTATATTCAGAGTGCTCCTACCAGAAGCACTTCCTGCTCTTGTACGTGGGGTGACGATTGGAGTCATTGGTATAACGGAATTTACTGCTGTAGCTGGTGCAATCGGAGCAGGGGGATTAGGGAGTTTAGCTATTCGATTTGGGTATCAACGATTTCGAGAAGATATTCTGTTTTCTACGGTATTATTCATTATTCTTATTGTTGCTTTGATTCAATGGACAGGGAATTTTATCGCGAAATCAATTAACAAAAAGCGCTACAAACTTGATCAATAACAGAGTATACAAACTAATACAATGGAAATGGATGTGTATGTATGACAAAGAAATATATTGGGGTAATATTTACATTTATTCTTCTATTTGCAGTGATTGTTACCGGATGCAGCAATGGAACAGCAAAAACAAGTGGAACAGATACAAAAAAAGAAATTACGCTTAAAGTAGGAGCTGCAGCTGTTCCCCATGCTGAAATCTTGAATTATATTAAACCGAAATTGAAGGAGCAAGGTATTAATCTAGAAGTTGTTGTTTTAGACGATGAGGGGTTATTAAATCCAGCTTTAAAAGATAAACAAATTGATGCAAACTACTTTCAGCATGTTCCGTATTTAGATTCTGTAAAAACGGAAAAAGGCTTTGATTTTGTCGTTACAGCAAAGGTTCATGTTGAACCAATTGGTTTCTATTCAAATAAATTAAAATCAAAGGATGATATTAAAGAAGGGGCAAAAATTGGTATCCCCAATAATCCTTCTAATGAATATAGAGCACTTACCTTGTTACAGCAACAAGGACTCATTAAGCTCAAGGATGGGATTACAACCTATCAGGCAACGCCAAAAGATATTATTGAAAATCCGAAAAAATTACAATTTGTAGAAGCAGAGCCAGCTACACTCGCACGCTCGTTGCAGGACTTGGATGGAGCAATTATTAATACAAACGTAGTGTTAGAAGCAAAAATAGATCCGAAATTAGCGTTATTCCGTGAAGATAAAAACTCACCTTATGCCAATGTAATTGTTGTTCGCAAAGGGGATGAAAACCGTGAAGAGATTAAGAAGCTAAACGCGGCATTGACAACACCAGAAGTGAAGAAATTTATAGAAGACAAATATGGAGTAGCGGTAGTACCTGCGTTTTAATATGAATACTATTAAGTTATAATTTAAGCTTGATAAGGAAACCTAC
>NZ_JBXKMX010000277.1:0-5994 GCF_056992975.1 Ectobacillus sp.
TGGACTGCTTCAGGAGCAGTCACCCTTTTCATACTTATGTGCATTGATTCTTTGTTTACAAAATATAAGGATTTAGCTGAGATGAAAAAAGGAAATGTCGCAGTTGCAACAAGATTTGCTATGAAATTATTTGCACAAGGATATATTTTGTCACAGTCGATATTGAAATCCAATGATTTATGGCAAGCATTGCTTGCTTCTGTTATTTCCTTTTTTATTCTAGTTCTTCTTCAGTTTATTGTGCAGTTTATGTTACAACGAGTAGCTGATTTTGATTTAGATGAAGGAACACTGCAAGGTAAAGTTGCATATGCTCTCGTAGGCGGTTCATTGCATGTGGTGGGAGCGCTTATTTTAGCTGCTTGTCTATAATGATTTAAGGGAGAGTATACTTGTGGGTATATTTAATCGTATTAAAAATATTATGAAGAAGCCAGAGCCACCAAAGCAGGAAAAAAGCGTATTAACATTAGCTCCGGGAGATATTCTAGAGGTATCGTTAGTTACCTACGAAATTATTGGTAAGACAAGTTTGAAGAATCGAAATGAGATCTTTTTAACATTACAAGATGGAAATACGATGAAGTATTTAAAAGTAGAGAGCAGAGAAAAACTATATTACGAATTATATACGCCAATCGATGGACGACTCGATTCTATTCAAGAAGTACCAACAACCATTCATATGGATGATGTAGATTATTATATGGAAGAAAATTATTCTACTTATGTAAATAATCAAGGAAAAACCCCTTTTCCCTCTTCTAGTGAACAATATATATGGGAATTTCAATCTGATAATCGCAAGCTATTGCGGCTTGAATGGCAGGATGGCCGCATGATGATGTATGAGGGAGAATCGGTTCTTACTGCTGATGTACAGATTATACGAGGAACATAGGAGGGACGATTATGCTAAAACGGTTCGTTATTAGTATGAAAGTAGCCATAGCAGTTGTTCTCGTTTCTTCGCTATTGTTTGGCTGTACGAACCAGCAATCGGTTAGCTCACTTTATCCTCTCGATTCAGCCGTGAATAACGGAAGCCAGCAATCTTATGTTTACCGTGCCGAAAATAAGACTGTTCCAGAGGTAGCCAGTCAATTGAGCGAACAGAAAAAGCCAGAACAAAGCTCAAAAACAGACGACAATCAAATGTTTCTCGTCTATTCTGATGAATTATATAACATTCAAAAGGATAAAGATAAGCCGACAGATACATTGATTGAAGTGAGTAATCAAGAATTTGTTCGAAATAATTATAGTCCATCCTTTTTAGAAGGGTATTTGTTAGCTAGTGTATTGGATCGTTTGTTTTTCCAAAAGGGATCGAATTATGGCGATTACCGGGGTTATACAAATCGAAATACCTATAAACCAAGTATTGATTATCATAAACCGACTGTTGAAGAAAAGAAAACGCTTCCGCCTTTAACGACACAAGGGGTAGGAAGTATAATTAAGCGAAGCGATTCAGGTGGGAGCGGTACGTCAGTAGGGTCCCAAGGCACCGTTACTGGTAAGAGCGCACCATCAACAAATCAAAACCAGGGAAATGTTATTAAGTCGGATACACCATCTAGTAATGTAAATCCAAAGCAATCTACAGTTACTCCTCCTAAGAGCAACTCACCTCCGAAAACAAAGGTGGGAAGTACGGGAAGTATAATAAAGCGAAAATAAAAAGAAGCGATGAGTCATTATAGATTCGTCGCTTCTTTGTTAGGCTGTAATTCAACTTTCTTTTTAGTCACAATAAAATAGCCAAGCATGGCAAGAAGAATAACAAAGGTACTATAGAAGTATAGAGAACGGAATCCGATGCCAGCTGCAAGTCCTACGACAACCGAGCCAATTCCTATACCTGTGTCAAATATAGATAAAAAGGTAGCTGTAGCTACTCCTTTTCGTGAAGGAGCTGCATTTCGAATGGCAATCGTTTGGAGAAACGGAAATAAAGTACCCCATCCAAGACCGATAAGCGCTGCTGATAGAAGAAATAAAAGTGCTGAATTTGCTGTACTTAACACGACCATACCAATAGCAAACAAGAGAATTGAAGGATACATTACTTTATTTGCGCCATACAAGTCAAACCATTTCCCAGTAAATGGTCTTGAAAGAATAAGTACAACTGCATAGACAACAAAAAAGTAGCTTGCTGAAGATGCAAACCCTATTCCTTTTGCATAGACAGATACGAAGGAAAGTATGGATGAGTATACCAGTGCAAATATGGATGCCACCAATGAAATACGAATCGCCGATACCTCAAACAGATTTGAGAAAGAGAATTCTATATGTGGCACGGAGGGATTGTTTTCTGGCAAGTACTTTGGAATTTTAATTAATAAACCAATAAGAAGAGATAGAAAGGCAAATGAAGAGCTTATTATAAATAAGTTTGATATGCCAAAATTTTGATAGATTGTTAATCCGATAAATGGTCCCAATACCATCGCTAGATTTGTTGACATGGTGAAATACCCCATACCTTCACCTATGCGGGAACTCGGAATTACATCGGCGACAATTGTTCCCGCCACTGTTGTTGCCATTCCAAATCCAATTCCATGTAAGAAACGTAGAACCAATAGACCGGTAATCCCCTGCGGGACAAAATATAAAAGTGCAACTACAAAAAAAATCAAGAATGATACTGTAAGAACAGTTCGTCTTCCCAGTTGTTCAATCCATCTACCTGTCAATGGGCGTATGATTATTGCTGCAAATAGAAATACAGTAACTAGTAAGCCTGCTGAAGAAGCATGACTATGAAATGTTTGCATGGCATATACAGGTAGAGTGACAAGTAGACAATAAAATACTAAAAACAGAAAAAAATTACTAATTGAGACACGGATGAAATTCGGTGTCCATAGCTTCGGTTTTGTCATGAATGTTCCTCCTGATAAATATGAATCTTTCGTTAACAAATTACTTACCTAGGTAAATTTATCATGATAAGAGAAAATGAGTCAAGAAAAGAAGAAGAAATGAGATTAAAAAAATGAAAGAACGTGCCAGCTCTTGCATAAGATAGATAGCACGTTCTTTTCATTATTTTAGGTTGTTTATCTACAATTTAAAACTCTAAGCATAGATAACTTAAAGTACCAAGATCATATGAACGGTTGATAATCTTAGCTTTTTGATTAGGATTTCCACTTCCCATTGCAATAAATAATGGCACAAAGTGTTCAGGGCGTGGAACAGCTAAGCGAGCCTTTGGTGCTAATTTCGCATAATTGAAAAGGGATTGTAAATCATTTTTCTGGATATGATCGATTAACCAGTCGTCAAATTCTACAGCCCATTTTTCAGGTGTTGCTTGATCCCATTCTAACATACCAAGGTTATGGACAGTTACGCCGCTACCAATGATAAGAATGTCTTCTTCTCTTAATTCACGAATAGCTTCCCCAATCTTATATTGCTCAGCAGGGGATAGATAAGGATGAATAGATACTTGTACAACGGGAATATCTGCTTCTGGATAAATTCGATGTAATAAAGTCCAAGCGCCATGATCTAAGCCACGTGATGTATCCTTCCTTACACTTATTCCGCTTTTGGTTAGCTTTTGGGCAAGCTTAGAAGCCACTTCGGAAGAACCTTTCGCACGATATTTAATCGTATATAGCTCTGGTGGAAAACCACCAAAATCGTAAATGGTATCATATTCATCATCAGAAGAAGAAATCGTTAATTCACCGCTTTCCCAGTGAGCAGTAAATACAATGATTGCCTTTGGACGAAGTTGCTCCCCTAAATCTGCTAAAAACTGCGTATATGGTGTTTGCTCTATCGCAAGCATGGGCGATCCATGTGCTAAAAATAAAGATGGCATCATAGTAATAATTCCTCCTTAATATTATATTAGTTAATTACTTTATGTAAGTAAGTATATAATGGTAATTGTTTTTCGTCAAGTAAAAATTAAGCTGTCATAATCTGTTCTTATAATAGCCTTGAATAGGAGGATAATGCGTACTATAGTATGTACGTACTAATGAAAAATGTATAGAGAATTATATCTAGTGATAGATACAAAAAACAAAAGAGAGAATGTCCTATGTATTTATTATTCGTATCATTAGTCTATCTGTAGGGAAATGGTAATACGCTACAGAATATGATACTTTAAAATGCGGTATTCACATTACTTCTACATGAGGAGTTGAGATAATGAATCTTGAAGAGTTCCATTACATCGAACATATTAACGAACTAAGGAAACGTCTTATTATTACAAGTATATGTTTTGTTGTCTTCTTAATTATTGGTTTTGCAGCAGTAAAGCCATTGTATCATTTTATTACAAGAAATTTAGCGACAAAGCTAGTTGTGCTTGGACCTGGAGACATACTATCACTTTATATTACATTAGCGGCTATCATCGCTATAATTGGTACCATCCCTGTGGCGGCACTTCAGTGCTGGCTCTTCGTGAAGCCGGCGCTACGGGAATATGAAAGAAAAGCAACTCTTATGTATATTCCTTTATTATTTGTGTTATTTCTTATTGGACTCGTAATTGGTTACTTTTTTGTTCTACCCAATATTCTTTCCTTTATTTCGTTTCTTGCTGGGGATGTATTCCGACAAATGTATACGGTAGATAAGTATTTTGGTTTTATCTTTCATCTTGTTATTCCATTTGCTCTATGCTTTGACATGCCAGTTGTATTTATGTTTCTCACAAGTATAGGGATTATTAAACCCGCACATTTACAAAAATCTAGAAGATATGCGTATTTTATCTTAGTTATCGTAGCATGTTGTATTTCGCCGCCAGATATTATTTCTCACTTATCAGTTAGTATTCCACTTATTCTTTTATATGAAAGCAGTGTACTTGCCTCTCATATCGCATATCGGAACAAGCAAAAAAGAGAGCAGGCTTATATGGAAACTGAGGGAAATGAATCTTTAAGTGTATAAATATAAATAAAAAGAAAGCGCAGGTAATCGATCTAAGCTGCGCTTTCTTTTTATTTAGTGAAGTTAAAAAGGGGAAGCATACATTATTTAGCAAATGCTACTTTTGAGTTGTTTGTTTGTATTGTTTTTTCTACTACGGCTAGTTTCTTTTGAACCTTGGAGGCGTAAGTGAAATCTCCAAAGCAGTAGGGATAACGAAAATTACCTTTAAATCCACCACATGTATACATAGTCGGATGCTTATCGACCTGCATTTTAGAATAGGATTTTGCTAATTCCTCTGTATGCTTATATCCATTTTCAGCTACATAACGGATGTAACCTGGCCCCATATTGTAACTTTGAATAATAGTATCCATATCGACCTTGCTCTTCTTACCAAGCTCATACATTTGATAAAAATGCGATACACCTTGTTCAATGCTGGATGAGGGGTTTGTAATGGCGTTTCTTTTTAATCCTGCTGATTCTGAAGCCTGCATCGGATCATTTCCTTCTCCGCGGCTTTCTTGATACATAATTGCTAATAATACGGTAGTAAACTCTCCAAGCTGATACTTATTCAATTCCTTTTGAATATCGGATTTGTAAGTGAGTACCTTACTTGGTGAACCTACTGAGTCTGACGACTGAAAAAAAGGAAAAATATTTTCATTTTCATTAATCCAAATCATTAAAGAACCGAGTACTATGGGGAGTAAAAAGAGGGGAATGAGGATTCGTCCCCGCTTTCTTACGTTCATGCTAAAATCCCTCCGTTGCTAACGAATATATAGAGCTAAAATTGTATCTTCTGTATAGGTTTTTATTCCCTTAAAAGTACAATTAGAATTAGTAAATTGAATTAGTTCTCTATAATAGTATCACACTTAGTGGTATTGTCTTATTACATGTAGTTTACAAATTGTTGAGAAAATGTTGAGATATTCGACAATATTTTTAGAAAAAAAGAACTTGACAACAATGATTAGTGTCGAAAATCATCGAAAAAATGTTCTGTTTTTTGAGGTGACGACTGAAAAAATACTATGTTTCCGTGGTTTCAACTAG
>NZ_JBXKMX010000278.1:0-6448 GCF_056992975.1 Ectobacillus sp.
AAACCATAAAAAGGTTCAACCCCTGGATAATGATTCACGCTTACCATTGAAAGATTATGGAATCCTTTTCTTGATAATTCATGAAGTAAAAACATGAACATAGTTTGGTCATATCTATCATGCTCAAACCAAAGCGTTATCTCTGTTGACCTAGGCAAATCGTTAAGTAGCTGATTTTGATTTTTACAATTTGCAATAAATATTGTTGCTGGAATACCTAACTTTTGCTCAAAAAAAAATGCGCGGCGGATTATAAACTGGTCTGTCGAGCTATCCTTTGTTAGCGGACCCCAATCGTACATTTCTCTCCAAACGATTACATCACCGTCAATATCTTTTATCTTCTCTCCAACTACTTCCCCATTTACAATGTGAATCATTGAGTCACCCTCTCATATATAATTTTTTGAGATCAGACTTTATTTGCTTTTTACGGAGTATATGAACAATGATATAGTATTTGTAGAGAATAAATCTAGGATTTGTACATAAACAAGGGGGAGAAATCTAAATGGTTCAAATTAAAAATATATCGCTCATAGGTCTAGGAGCAATTGGATGTGCGTATGGGAGTCAATTGTTGAAACATCATCATGGCGCAATCCGAGTGATTGCTGAACAAGAGCGTGCAGCGCGGTACCAAGAAAAGGGAATTTTTGTAAATGATGAAAAATATGATTTTACATATGTAAATCCAGCGGAGATTGTTGAACCTGCCGATTTAATTCTTGTATCGGTTAAAGCAAATCAATTAACACAAGCTATCAAAGACATAAAGAACCATGTTGGAAAACAAACTATTATCCTATCCTTATTAAATGGAATTACAAGCGAAGAAGCAATTGGGAAAGTATACGGTATGGAGAAAATGCTTTATTCCATGTGTATTGCGATTGATGCCAATCGCGCAGATAATCATACTCGCTTTTCAAATCTAGGAACCATTGTGTTTGGCGAAAAAGAAAATATACATTATACGAAAAATGTAAAAGCAGTAAAAGAATTATTTGATCAAACAGCTATTTCCTATGAAATTCCAGAAGATATGCTTCGATCTCTTTGGTATAAGTTTATGATTAACGTAGGGATCAACCAATGTTCCGCAGTGTTACGAGGACGCTACGGCGTTTTTCAAACAATTGATGAAGCCAAACAGTTGATGGAAACGACGATGTGGGAAGTTATTCACGTTGCGAATAAAGCTGGTGTGGGTTTATCAGGTGATGATATTACGAGATGGTATGATGTATTAAACCAGCTAAATCCAACAAGTCGTACTTCTATGCTTGAAGATGTGGAATTAGGAAGAGTAACAGAGGTTGACACCTTTGCCGGGGTGATTTGTGAATTAGGGAAAAAATATGGAGTGGATACTCCTGTAAATCAAACACTCTATTCTATCATTAAAGCAAATGAAGCGATGCAACATACTTCATTTGCTCCATCATTTGTATAAGTTTTTCTTATTTCAAAACAAAGTTCGAATAAAACGAGGGGAAAGTTTTCTTCCCCTCGTTTACTTTTATTTAGCAAAACATTTCTTTCAATTGGTCTCAGTATGCTTAATTTTTAAAAGTTGAATAAAATTGTCATCTCTTTTTTGTAATGCAGTATGTATAGAAGCATTGTTATAATCATATATTCCACTTTCAGTCTTTACACCAAGCTTATTCTGTTCTACTAAATCTCTAATAAGTTCTGGAGCACTTTCATCTTTCGCTAACACAGGTGATAGATTGTCCAGCACACGTTTCCATGTATCAAGGCCACCATAATCTGCAGTTTCTAATGGACCAATAAATGCCCAGCGAAAGCCTGGGCCACTTTTCATGGCGGTATCGATATCCCGTGCATCAGCGACTCCGCTTTGTAATAAATAAAGAGCTTCACGTAGTAGGGCTGCTTGCAGACGATTTGCGATAAAACCAGGAACTTCTTTTTTTAATAATACAGGTACTTTCCCCATAGTAGTAAGTAATTGCATGGCTGTATCAATCACGTATTGTGCAGTCGTTTCATGATTGATAATTTCAACAAGTGGCACTAAGTGAGCGGGATTAAAGAAATGAGTAATAATAAACCGACTTGGTATTTTAGCATATGTAATCAGTTCGGTCAGAGGTAGTGTACTCGTATTAGATGCGATAATAACATGATCCTCAACTATATCTTCTAGTTTGTTAAATAGATCCCACTTTAACTCAATCACTTCAGGAATTGCTTCGATAATAAAATCTGCACGGTGTACGCTCTCATGTAGATCAATGGATGTCTGTATACGTTTTAAGGTAGCTTCTTTCTCTTTAGTTGTGATGATTCCATGTTGTATGAACAAAGTTAAATTTTCTTGAATCGAATCCATTGCATGTGACAGAGATTCTTTATTATTATCGTGTAAAACAACCTCGTTTCCATACATTGCGCAAGCCTGAGCAATACCTTGACCCATAATTCCAGCACCAATAATTGAAATGTTATGTAACATATATTGTTTCCTCCTCCAAAACGCGATATGAAACATATTCCATTTCAAGTAGCAAATTTCCTCTTTTTTGACTAATCCATACACAGTTATTCATCATTAATATAAAGTCAGTGTCCGAATTATAGGTAGGAGGAAGTATAGCGTGCAGAAGAATATATGAGATATTTGCTTGTAGTACGCAAGTAGATGTAAATGTTCATGTAAAATTGTTAATTATTTAGAAAAAAACAAATAAGTAATCCCCCTTCGTAGAAAGAAGAGGGATTACTTATTTCGTAGTACGAAGCTTTCCTGCGTCTTTAATCATAACTGATACATTAACCGAAATAGAATCCTCATTCAAAGGGAGTATTCCATTTTTACTTAATTTTTTCCAGAGCTTATTGTTTTTTTTATGCAATACCTCATTTAATTGATAGATATCCGCATTCATGGTGACTGCTTTAGCATATGTATGCAGTATTTCCTCTTTTATTTTTGCAGCAGCGTAATCGCGTATAAGTACTTCATCTACACTTTGATCTAATTCATTGATAATTCCGCTAGCTTTCACGTTAATGGTAAAGTGAACATTCTCTCCGTTCATGCTTGGCTGAATCTTAACTTTATTTTTGCCAATAACAACTTTCGCAATAACTTTGCCATCTTTCTCAATCGAAAGACCGTTTCGTTTTGACTTTTCTGTCATCCATCGATATCCTGCTATGTCATTACCGGTTAGTGAACCAATTAAATTTTGTTTTGTTACCAAAGACATGCCATCTAGTTGAATGGCTGGCAGTTTTTTATGATCTTCTCCCCATGTATCTCCTTTTGTTAAACTTACTTTCGGAAGGACTCCAGAATTTCCTGGTTGTTGAAGTTCAATTAAGAATTCACGCATTTTGAATGGTAAAATGAAAGAGTTTTGCTTATAGCTATTCGTGGGCTCTGCTAATTTATTAAGTGCTGAAGTAATTTGTACTGGCTGATAAGAACTTAATACTTGTTTAATATCTTCTTCAGTACTATACATATACATGCGATAGCGTGTCTCGCGATAGCGGTCCATTAAGTCCAATACTTTATCCAATCCTTGGTTTTCAAGTGCAGACTTTGAAAGCACCAAAAATTTCAAATGGCCCCAAAAGAGGCGAATTTGCGTTGAATTGTACAACTTAAACATAGCTTCATCTATATCCTTTCCAGCACTGTGACCAATTTCAATCTTCTCTTTACTAATTGCACCTCCACTCTCTGATTTTGCTAGACTTCCAATGCTTATTAATTGTGCATACACAACGTACTGGCCATCTTTATAATCAACTCCTAGGCCATGTAGATAGGCCATCCGCTCTGGCTCAACTGAATCCCAGCATCCACCAAGAAGAGGACAAAGGATGAAAAACAACAGAAGAATTCTTTTTCTTTTCATCCTTTCTTTCCCCCTGAGCGAGTTTTATCCTTTGGAGTAAGAGCATGTGGACGTTGATTATTTGCTTTAGCTGGTAAACGAAATACCGCGTGCAAAATATTTGATACATTTATACGTGTAGCAATTCCAAGAAAGGGAACACCAAATGTCCGGATTCGTGCTATATATAATAAAATGCAGAAAAGAGCTGTAAAAAAACCTGGGAGTCCAAATATACCCGAAAGGAAAAGAACGAAAAAGCGCAACAAGGTCACCGTGCCAATAAGTGATTGATTGGCAAGAGTAAACGTAGCAACAGTGGAAGCTCCAATAATGACGAGCATCGATGCACTTGTCAATCCAGCGCGAATGGCGGCGTCACCGATAATTAATCCACCAACAACACTTAAAGTCTGGCCAACAGGAAGCGGTAATCTCATCCCCGCTTCTCGGAATAATTCAAATAGAAGCATCATTAAAATAGCTTCTAATACACTTGGAAGCGGAATTCCCCTTCTTGATTCTACTACCGTGGCAAGTAAAGTGAATGGAATTTGATTTTGGTGGAAGGACGTTAGTGCCACCCAAAACCCTGGTAAAAAAGTGGAAATGATTAGCCCTATGACTCGCATCAATCGTTCAAAGGAATTGTATAGATATGTATTCTCTGTGTCTTCTCCTGTCTTTAGTAAAAAAAATAAATTAGCAGGCGCAATAATTGCATAGGCAACCCCGTCAATAAGGATAGAAAAACGGCCACTAAGCAACGAATGCACAATAAAATCAGGACGACCCGTGTATTGACCTCGCGGAAAAATATTGTAAGGATCATCATCAAAAAGTTCCTTTAGTTGATTTCCGCTGAAAATACTATCTATATTAACAGTTTGTAGTTTTTTTCTAATTTCTTTAAGAATGGTTTGATCTGCAATATCATTAATATAAATAATGCCTACCTTCGTTTTGGAACGTTTACCTATTTCAAGGTATTCTATGCACAGAGAATTGGTTCGTAATCGCTTGCGAATTAATGCAACATTCGTCGTAAGATCTTCAATAAAATTATCCCTTGGTCCTTGCACAGTCACTTCTGTTTTGGTTTCTTCTGGTTTTCGATTTGGAACGTTCGATATATCAACAGAAAATATTATATTAACTTTTTCTATTAAAACTACAAGCTTCCCAGAAAACACATTATTGATAATTTGTTCCTTATTTTCAACCCACGTTAATCCAGAAACAGGGAAATACTCTTGAATCTCTTCCTGTGTAATGACTTTATATTGCTCAATAAAATTTTTTAATCTTACAAAAATGATAGAGTCGATCATTTCTGTCTTAACCATTCCTTGACAAAAGGCGAATAGGATAGTGTACCCTGATAATGAAATCTGCTGGAATGTAACATCTCCACATTTTTGAAATAAAGATCGGAATGTTTTATCATCCATTGGTTGATTTTCCTCCTTTAATTCGAGTAAACAGAACGATTATTCCAAGCAAAATAGAGATTCCAATAAAAAGATAAGCAGTCGTAGGAAGGAGTATGGTAATGAGTAGTTTATAAAATACAGAATCACTCATGGGAATAAAGCCTACACTTGTCATTAGTAGGAATGCACCAAATAATATCCATTTATTTATTTTTTTGTTTTTTATATTTATCAGTTCTATCGTAATGAGTAGAAGTAAAGAAGTACGAATATAGGCACCAGACATCCATTGATAAATAGATAAAAAATCAAAATGTTCAATGAATTGACCAAGCTGCACAAGACCCCATTCTTCATAAGCTGGATGTCGCTGTTTCGCAGCTTCTACAGGTCCAAATTCTGCGATGGCTGCAACAAGAGGACCCATTGTTAAAAACCCGAGTAGCAAAATATTAATAAAAAAATCACGGTAGCGAAAAGGCCTTTCTATTTTTTGTTGTAGAAATAGAAAAAAAAGAAGTTCTGCCATTGCTGCAATTTGGTATATACTCGCCTTCAAAATAGGTGAAAATCCATTTTCTAATATCGGAAGGAGTAACGAATAATCTTTTACTTGTATATTAACTGTAGCAACAAAAAAGCCGAATACTAAGACCATCGTCAATAGAAAAAAATTAATAATTGCCATTGTACGTAGACCGAATGCTGCGGTAATCGTACAAAGGGCTCCAAACATTATTGTACCTACCCATTCCGGCGTTGTTGGTAAAAAGTCAATTCGTACCCATGTTATAGTTTCTCGTATTGAAAAGGAAGCAAGCAAGATCAAATAGATACAAATCACTATTAGGATGAGTGCCGTAAAGAATATACCTATATGTTGTTTTAACCAAATATTCAAATGTTGTTTTTTTGTTTCCTTATGAATAGAAATCAATAAAATACACCATAGACTAATAACAATAACGGAGAAAAGTACGGAAATCCATCCATCACGACCGGCAGTCTGTAGTAAAGGTGGGATAATCGTGACATGCGTTTTAAAGCCTATAGCCATCATCGCTAAGTATGAAAGTTGAAAGACGGTGATGCTATCAGAATTTTTCAATAGGATCCTCCCTTACCTTATCATTATCT
>NZ_JBXKMX010000279.1:0-21676 GCF_056992975.1 Ectobacillus sp.
GGATTTGTACTCGTTGTACCACTAAACATATAAGCAAAGTTCATAACCATTCCAAAGAATACAGCGGTTTTTGGTAGGAAACCAATAATAAGACCTAATCCTACTAATAATTCTCCCCAAGGTACTAAGAAGTTAAATAATCCAACGTTAGGTATAGCAAAATGGGTAAGGAAGCTTGCCCACCAAGCTTGTACAGCAGGATGCGCACCAGTAGCATTCTTAATGGCGCCCTTTAAGAATGAGTTTGCGTCAAATCCACCAGTTAGCTTTTCATATCCTGATGTAATAAATTCGTATCCTACATATAAACGAAATACCAATACTAAAATAGCTGCATACTTATTGTTACGAAGAAATGAAAGAATCATAATAGTGCCTCCTATATTAAATTTAGTAAGGAATTTTTTTATATTTCCTTCTTGTTAGTATGATACTATATATTTTTACAGAAAAGAGGTTCCAAATGTGACGATATTATTGGTTTAGTTTGACAGTAATTTGAACGGATGAATTCACAAAATACCAGATCGATACAACTGGGCATTTGATTCTGCTTAGGGCATACGAAATGGTGTCTTGCGATTATTAAACATAAACAACTTCCAGTTAACAAATACTGTATATAAACAGTTTGCAACTAGGAGGAATTAATATGGAAAAAGGACTTTCTGTGTGGACGATGGCGATGATGGCGTTTGGTACGGTGATTGGTGGTTCGTTTTTTCTAGGAGTTTCGTTAGCTGTGCGAGAAGCAGGCCCTGCTGTAATCATTTCCTTTATCATTGGCGGTGCATTGGTTTATATGATTCTATACTCGCTATCCGAACTGACTGTAGCAGATCCGCAAACAGGATCGTTCCGGACGTATGCGGAGCACGCTTTTGGAAGAGGGACAGGGTTTGTTGTCGGGTGGGTATATTGGACAGGACTTGTTCTTGCGATGTCGAGTGAAGCGACGGCGGTATCGATCTTTATAAAAGGATGGTTTCCTTCTCTTTCCCTGACGTTGATTGGTGCCATCATAATCATCGGGGTAACACTTTTGAATCTCATTGGAACGGAGCGTCTCGGAAAGCTAGAAAGTGCACTTGCTGCGGTAAAGTTGTTTGCTATTGTTGGCTTTGTTATTCTTGGCGCAGCATTAATTACGGGCTGGAATCGAACAAACATAGGTGCAGGCGCTATTCTGAATGAGCCGCTGCTTCCAAATGGTATAGGTGGTATTGCCGGAAGTATGCTAATTGTAATGTTTATCTATGCAGGGTTTGAAGTGATTGGACTAGCCGCATCTGAAGCGCGCAATCCTAAGGTTACCGTGCCGCGGGCGATTCGTTTTACGGTATTTGGTTTAATCGGGTTGTATCTCGCATCTATTATGGTTTTGTTGCCACTCGTTCCAGCAAGAAATCTAACAGGGGATGCGAGTCCATTTGTAGTAGCGCTTACGAGTCATGGGCTCGGCTTTGCCGGAAATGTCATTACGATTGTGTTAGTGACTGCCATTTTGTCTACAATGATTGCTTCGACATTTGGACTGGCTAGAATGCTGCGTTCACTGGCGGCAGAAGGACATGCTCCCTCATGGTTAGAGGGAAGGGGAAATATACCATACAAGGGGATTCTCGTTTCAGGTGCAGCGATGCTTGCAGGACTTGGGCTCGGGCTACTACTTCCAAAGCAGGTATATTTGTTTTTAGTGAGCGCAGGAGGATTTTCACTTTTGTTTACATATATCGTGATTATTGCCTCTCACTTGAAACTTCGCAAGAATAGACAGTGTACGAGTGAAACTATGTGCCAAGTGCCTGGTTATCCTTTTTCCTCCTGGTTTACATTAATCAGTTTGGTAGCTATTGTAGCAAGTATGCCGTTAGTGCCTGAACAAGGAACAGGGCTAGTAGCAGGACTAGCCTTACTTGTTTTTTATACGGCTGTGTATGGGGTCATGAAAGTCAAAGCAGTAGAAAAGAGAAAACAGCCATTTCGATTCGAATCACTAAATATGGAGGCATCCGAAGAGATTTCACCAAAAAGTAACGAAGAAGAGGATGAGAAGTAGTCACCTATTCTTTTTGTTCCGAAACCCATATGAATTTGTTAGTATAGTAAGAAAACATGATGGGTATGGAAAGAGGAAGAAAAATGAATCATTTTGATGTTATACTTTTGGATTTAGACGGCACTATTTCGGATCCGAAAGTTGGGATTGTTACTTCTATTCAATATGCGTTACATAAGATGGGAATTACAGAGAGTGACACCGAAAAGCTAGAACTATTTATTGGCCCGCCTTTAAAGGATTCATTTTCTGAATTCTACGGATTTTCCGATGAGCAATGTAAGGAAGCAATACGGTACTACCGGGAATATTTTACGAAGCAAGGTATGTTTGAAAATGAACTGTATCCTGGATTTCGGGAATTAGTAAGGGACATAAAACAACAGGGGAAGAAAGTATTTGTAGCAACATCTAAGCCTACAGAATTTGCGACCAGTATTCTTAAATATTTTCAAATGGATTCATTGTTTGATGATGTGATTGGAAGTAATTTAGATGGGACTCGTACTTTGAAGGCTGAAGTGATTGCACATATTATTCAAAAGTATCATTTGGACCCTGAATCAATTGTGATGATTGGAGATAGAAAATACGATATAGTTGGAGCGAATGAAAACCATATATCCTCGGTGGCGGTAACGTATGGGTATGGTACGTTAGAAGAATTAACAGCAGCTGCTCCATCCTATATTGCAACGAGTGTTGCTGAATTACATACACTGCTTTTGGCAAAATAATGAGAAAACACCTTCACATTTGAAGGTGTTTTCTCATTATTTATATTCATTAGATTGCTTGTTAAGCTACCTTTTTTGTACCATCGGAATGAGGAGTATTTGGTGCACTTGGAAATTTAGGGAATATATGAATATTATAATGGTTAAGTAAGCCATCAACGCCCCATTTTCCAGCATTAGCACCAGCTAATAAGATAAACATAGAAAGAAGTACTAATTGTGGATTTGTACTCGTTGTACCACTAAACAGATAAGCAAAGTTCATAACCATACCAAAGAATACGGCAGTTCTTGGTAGGAAACCGATAATAAGTCCTAATCCTACTAATAATTCTCCCCATGGTACTAAGAAGTTAAATAAGCCAACATTCGGTAATGCAAAATGTGTTAGGAAGCTTGCCCACCAAGCCTGTACAGCAGGATGTGCGCCAGTAGCTTTCGCAATGCCTCCCTTTAAGAAACCGCTTGCATCAAAACCCCCAGTTAATTTTTCGTACCCAGATGTAATCCATTCGTATCCTACATATAAACGTAATACCAATATTAAAATAGCTGAATACTTATTGTTACGAAGGAATTGAACGACCATTTTCATACACCTCTTTTTTGAGATAGTGAAGAAGTTATGTTCTATCACTTCTTCCCTTTTAGTATATTCCAAAAAATAATGGTAGGATGTCCCATCTGTTACAATCATGTTGACAAAATGTTACAAATTATTGAAAAACATTCTCAAAAGCAGATAGGCTGATTCATTTGTTCCGTTCACGGAAAAGTAAGAAACGTTCATTATGTAATAGAGTGGGAGATGTTACAGTTTAATTAAATAGTAGTAGATTCAAATAGGATGTTCAGACCAAGGTTCTTTACATAATCCGAATTATATGAACGGAATATAGATGGATACGTCTTTATTTGACAACTTAAATGAATGAAAAGGAGAATTCATATGAAAACACTGATTCTATATGGATCTAAGCATGGATGTACAGAACGGTGCAGTTTAAGTTTGGGTGAAAAGGTACATGGGGAAGTAACGATAGTAAAGTATCATAATGAAACCGTACTTGATTTAACATCCTTTGAAACGATTATTATAGGAGGATCGGTATATGGGGGAACGATTCAACAAGAGATAAGTAGTTTTTGCCGAGAGAATCTTCCCGTGTTACTTACGAAACGAGTAGGACTCTTTCTTTGCTCTATGATGAAAGAGGAAAAAGCGCAGATTCAGCTTCAGGTAGCCTTTCCTTCCGTACTTGTAGCACACGCAGTAGCCGTGGAACAGTTTGGAGGCGAGATTCGGTGGAATAATTTGAACTTAATGGAAAAGCTTATGGTGAAGATTGTTGCGAAAACCGAAATGAATCTTTCAAATGAAGAAATAGGAAACGATGTGTCAACCGTTTCCGAGGATAAAATTATTTTATTTGCCGAGCGTATAAATGCAGACTTGGATTCTTCTTCCCTTTCCCCTCAATAGCTCCCATATAATGGTAGCTATTGAGGGGAGCTTCCCCATTACAGATTTTCTGAATGGGAAGGCTCACACACAGGGGGGAGTCTGTCATTAGTTGCGGGATTCTCAAGACTCTCATCTTGCATTAGCTGAACAAATAATCCTGCATAATACGGATCCCACTGCGTTCCTTTTCCAGAATAAATAATGCTTAGCGCTTTATCGCAAGGCATTCCATTACGGTAGGGGCGATTGGATGTCATAGCATCGTATGCATCGGCAACAGCCATTATTCTGCCAAATAGCGGTATATTTTCTCCGCTTAGTCCTTCTGGATATCCCTTCCCGTCGTATCGTTCATGATGATATTTTACACCTGGGAGAAGTGGTTGTAACTCAATTGGTAGATTAATTTGTTCTAATATGTGTGCACCAATCACAGGATGCTGTTTAATTTGGTCGAACTCCTCGTCTGTTAGTTTTCCTTCCTTAAGTAACACTGCATCTTTAATTCCAATTTTCCCAATATCGTGAAGCAGGGCGGATTTTCGCAATAACTCGATTTGTAATGGATCTAAATGTGCTGCTTTCGCTAGTTTTACCGTATATTCAGCTACTCGAATCGAATGTCCAGCTGTATAGGGGTCACGTGCATCTAATGTGGCCGCAAATACGGTGAAGAAGCTTTCGATAAGCATATGTTTTTGATTATCTCGCTTCTGGATGCCTTGTATCATATTATTAAATCCTGAAATAACATATGCAAATTCATCTGAATAGGTATTGTCGATAGGCTGCAGCTTTCCTCTTCTAACTTGTAAAATGTTTTGTTCTAATACATATATAGGTTTTTTTATATTTTCATATAATAGAATACTGCAAAGAGCAGACAGGGCTACGATCATAACAAGAATAATTACGGACCAACTCCAATACCCATCGAGGTTATCGGATGTATGCTGACTTAATTGGACAGTAGAGGCAAGCGTATATAACAAGACCGGAAAAACAGCAATAAATGCAGAACTTAGTAAAAGCTTCTTTCGAATGCTTATGAATTCATGTTTATCAATTTCGAAATATTCATTATATAAATCTTTCGCTAGATGGTTAAGATGCCTGATTAGTGAATGAAGAATCCGCTCTGTTAGAAAAAACTCAATTAAAGCGTGGAGTGTAGCAACCAAAATAGCGCCTATACATGCTAACCCAATGTAATAATAGGGTAGGTGTAATTGACCCGTTTGCACAAAGTAAAACGCTAAAATAGATGCTGGAACGGATAGTCCAAACAAATGTGGAAGCAAAATGCGTCGTACGGTTAATGTTGGTAGCCGATGTGCAGTTGTGAAGGCTTGCTTTATGACGTCTAGTGAAGGAGTAGGACTTAGGAGGGCAACCTTAATCGGATTAATATGATGTTTATAGACAATATATTCAAAAGTATACATCGATAACATGGAAACAAGCATAATGAACAACAAAATGTAATTTTCATTTTGTGAAAGATGAAGAGTATGAAAAATAAAGACACTGCCTACACCAACAACGGCGAGTATAGAGCCTATGATGTAATTGAGTAGTAATTGTTTTTGTAATTTTTTAAAGAGTAACATAATCGTATGCCCCTGTCCCAAGATTATCCTTATAAAAGGTAACATAAAAGATTAATCCTTGTATAGATGAACAAATAAAAATTCACTATTTCATCATAACAATATGGAATCTAATGCCGTGGATCAAACATAATAATCAGAACATTCTAAAATTTAGGTGAGATTATCTTACATAAACTGATACAACATACATGTTATGGAATAAAATGTACCTATTAAACAAGAAACCATAGTGGAAATGGAGGGAAAGATGTCAGTCTCGTTAACACAAGTAAGTGAAATAAGTTCATTTATATGTGAAGTGATTTGAAGAGGAGGAATCTTATCTTGAAGCAGATGATTATCAAAAACGGAATTATTGTAACTGCTGCTGATGTATATAAGGCAGATATTCGAATTAACGGTGAAACGATTGTAGAAATTGCTGATACGATTCATCCGACAATGGAGGATGAAGTAATCTATGCGGATGGAAATTATGTTTTTCCTGGCGGGATTGATGTTCACACTCACTTAGCATGGCCATTTCAAAATACGGGAACAGCAGACGATTTTGAGAGTGGAACGAAGGCTGCCGCAGTTGGGGGAATTACAACTGTGATTAATTTCACAAGTCCAGGGAAAGATCAAACCCTCGTAGAAAATCTACATGAATGGAAGGACAAGGCGAAATTATCTGCGATTGATTACGGCTTTCATACTATTATAAATGGTTATAAGGACAGTTATTTGGAAGAACTGCCGATATTGGCTAACGAAGAAGGTGTGACCTCTATTAAGCTATTTATGGCTTATAAGGGCGAACTAATGGTTAATGATTTGGAAATGTATAAAATTATGAAGCGAGCAGGTGAACTAGGTATTGTTACCAATGTTCACGCTGAAAATGGTGACATCATTGACGAAATGGTAGCAGATAGCCTGGCTCAAGGGAAAACGGAACCTATTTACCATGCCTACACACGTCCCCCAGAACTAGAGGGAGAGGCAACAGGGCGTGCATTGTCAATTGCTGAGGTTGCGAAAGCGCCTGTATACATTGTCCATGTAACGTGCAAAGAAGCGCTTGATCAAATTGAAAGAGCGAAGAAAAGAGGGGTACTCGCTTTTGGTGAGACATGTCCTCAGTACTTAGCATTAGACGAAAGTTACTTAGAGTTGCCAGATTTTGAAGGGGCAAAATATGTATGTTCTCCGCCGCTACGAAAAAAGCATAATCAAGATGCCCTATGGAAAGGAATACAAACAGGAGTCCTTTCTACGTTAGCATCCGATCATTGTCCTTTCTTCTTTGATGGGCAGAAGTCATTAGGGAAGGAAAGCTTTGCTAAAATTCCAAATGGAATTCCTGGACTTGAGGAAATCTATTCGATTGCTTTTCAATATGGTGTTCAAGAAAAACGAATTTCTTTGCAGAAGTTTGTAGAAATTACGAGTGCAGGACCTGCAAAAATATTTGGATTATATCCGAAAAAAGGAACAATCGCTATCGGAGCTGATGCGGATCTAGTCATTGTTGATCCAACTCGTAGCAGAACGCTTAGTCAAAAAACACAGTATACAAACTGTGATTATAACTCCTATGAAGGAACGAAAATCCAAGGTGTTCTTACACATGTTCTATCTCGCGGAAAAATTGTTGCGCATGAAGGAACGTTTACAGGCCAGGTAGGTCATGGAAAATACCAATATCGTAGAAAATTTAATGCTCCTTTAGAAGGCAAGCCATTACAATTTGCAACTAGCACAAAGGAATAATAGAAAATGATTGTGAGATTTTATCTATATTGTAAATAGGGAGGAATTACTTTGAGTTTACTAGCACATGATACGACCGAAATCGTTGATAAAGACCCCTCACTTTATAATGAAGATTTAGCACCTGTTGCAAAAGCAAAAAGAAATTGGAATTGGATTAACTATACGACTGTTTGGATGGGAATGGTTCATAATATCGTAGCCTATGAAACAGCAGGTAGTTTGATAGGATTAGGAATGAGTGTTTGGCAGGCGCTTGCAACCGTAATAGCAGCAAACATCGTTCTGATTATAGCAATGTGGTTAAATGGAGTGGCTGGAGCGAAATATGGAACGCCGTTTCCTGTATTAGTCAGAGCCTCATTTGGTTATAAGGGAGCACATATTCCTGTACTGATTCGAGCATTCGTTGCGATCTTCTGGTTCTCTGTTCAGGCATATGCGGGAAGTAAAGCAGTTGGTGCTATTTTGGGTGCTTTGATACCAGGATGGAATTCTCTTGAACAATACAACATTTTAGGACTAGGGCTAAATGCGGCAATTGCAGTTGCGCTTTTCTGGATTTTACATGCATACATTATTTCTCATGGTATGGAACGTGTTAAATTTTTCGAACTGTGGGCAGGTCCATTAATTATTGTATTAGGTTTAGGACTTGTTATTTGGGCTATTTCAGTATCTAAAGGACTTGGACCATTATTTATGGAACCATCCACGTTAACAGGTTCAAAGTTTTGGGAGACCTTCGCAATTTCTGTAACCGGACTTGTAGGAACATGGGCTACATTAATTTTAAATATTCCCGACTTTACACGTTTCTCTCGTAGTCAGAAAGATCAAATGATTGGCCAGGCTATTGGATTACCCGTTACGGCTATCATTTTTGCAATTATAAGTATTATTACAACTTCAGGAACAATCGTTGCATTTGGTAAACCAATTTGGGATCCAGTGGTTCTCTTACAACAATTCGGAAATCCAGTGGTTTTAATATTAGGTGCATTTGCTCTTCTTATTGCTACTTTATCGGTTAACGTAGCTGCCAATGTTGTTTCACCTGCATATGATCTTGTAAACTTGTTCCCTAAAAAGTTAACCTTCGTGAAGGCAGGACTCATTTCAGTTGTAGCTGCAATCTTTTTCATGCCTTGGCTATGGTTTGATAATGCAGATACAATCTTTAACGTTCTAGGAGCCATAGGCGGAGCACTTGGGCCGGTAGCAGGAATCATGATTGCGGATTTCTTCTTAGTTCGCCGTAGTCAATATGATGTAAGGAGCTTATATAGTAAAACAGGTGAGTATACGTATAACAATGGTTGGAATCCACGAGCATTTGTTGCATTAGCTGTTGGTTTGCTCGTTTCCTTCATTGGATTAATCATTCCTGCGCTGCATGTCCTTTACACCTACTCATGGTTTTTAGGAATCGGCTTTGGGTTTGTAACGTATACATTCCTAATGCGTACAGCTACTAGTAATCTCTCAATAGAGGAAAAATTAAATAATGTTCCGACTCCTTAAGTAATACGCACTGTGAGAAAAGGCATCTTGAAACTTAAGATGCCTTTCTTAGTATAGAAAAGATATGGAATATATGACATGAAGGGGTGGTTGCATGCAACAGCAAAAGATTTTGATTAATGGGGAACGCTTAAAGGATGAATTAGAGCGGTTTGCCGACTATGGTCGTACAAAAAACAATGGTGTAACAAGACTTTCTTTATCAGAAGAAGACCGCCTTGTACGAGACTATTTTTGTTCTTGCTGTGAGGAACTAGGTATGTCCATTAAAGTGGATGATATGGGTTGTATTTATGCAACTCTTCCAGGAATAGAAGATGCGCCTCCTGTTATGATGGGCTCGCATTTGGATTCAGTAAAAAAAGGCGGCCGATTCGATGGAGTATTAGGCGTGGTAGCTGGTTTAGAAGTAGTAAGAACGATTGTAGAGCATAATATTAAGCCGAAGATTCCGATTACCATTATTGATTTTACGAACGAAGAAGGAGCTAGATTTGAACCTTCCATGATGGCTTCAGGAGTTATTTCAGGAAAATTTGAAAAAGATGTGATGATGAAAAAAACAGATCCAGAAGGTATAACTTTTGAACAAGCCTTGCAAGCAAGTGGTTACGCAGGGGAGAGTGATAATCGATTAAAGGATGCTACCGCCTATCTCGAAATGCATATTGAGCAAGGTCCAGTTTTAGAAGCAGAGTCACTTTCGATTGGTGTAGTGGATTGTGTAGTTGGTATGGTCTGCTATGAAATTGAAATTACCGGAGAATCTGATCATGCTGGAACGACTCCAATGAGTATGAGAAAGGATGCACTCTTTACGGCAAATGATATGATAACGGAAATTCGTAGTAAGCTTAGCACGCTTGATCGAGAGTTAGTATATACAATTGGCAGAATGAACGTTCTTCCTAATATTCATACTGTTATACCAAATAAGGTTATTTTTACGCTGGAAGCAAGACATAAAAATCCTGAAGTCATAAGCAAAGTGGAAGAAATGATAATAGGTCTGCAGAGCTCGGAAGGCTGTGACGTGAAAAAGACAAAGCTTTGGGATAGAGAAACGGTTTGGTTTGATAAAGACCTTTGTAATATCTTAGAACAATCTACCCAATTGCTAGGCTATTCTTACAAACGAATAGCAAGCGGCGCAGGACATGATGCCCAGTTTATTGCGAGTTTTATTCCTTCAGCGATGCTTTTTGTCCCAAGTATTAAAGGGAAAAGTCACTGTGAGGAGGAGCTGACACTTTGGGAAGAGTGTGAAAAAGGAGTAAATGTATTATTAGAAACAGTTCTAGCGTTAGAAGCATAATGGTTAGCTTATACTTGAATACTATCTCCGAGGGAGAAGGTCCATGTTCCTTCTCTTTTGTGCTAAAAGGGGGACGTTAATGCAACAAACCCAAGATCCAGTACTGGATCTTGGGTTTGTTCTTACACACGTTTTTCAAAATCGACTCGTTTATTTAACGTATACATAATCGGTACGCCGACAATCATCACAATAAATTCCCCAATTGCGGTTGTTAGCCATGTTAATAAAAATGGCAATTGTAAGGCTAAGTGAAGCTCAGCTGCGATGAGAAACATACTAAAGGTAAATACGAGTGTATTAAAAATCATGCGCTTATATATACTTTTGATGAAGCGTGCCGATACGATTGTAGTAAGAAGGGCAAGAATGGATTGTCCAACTCCAAAAATTAAATCATATAGGGCCATAGGAGAAAAAAATAGATTGGTTAAAAAAACACCAAGGATAATTCCATACACATACTTTTTGTTAAATACAACGAGATGATTGAACATCTCAGAAATTCGAAATTGTATATTAGTAAATCCAAATGGCTGAATAATCGCGGAAACCGCGATATACAAAGCTGCTACAATTCCATTTCCAACAAGGGTTTTCAATTTCATTTTACATTCTCTCCTTAGTTTTTTAGCGTGGGAGGGTTGCGAACCACGTTCAAGTACACACTCGATTTTTAATAGTAAAGGATGATGATGGAATTCGTCAATAAAAAAGTATGCGAAAACAAGGACGAATCCATTGCTATACTTGGATTCGTCCTTGTTTTCATTATAAATTTCTATGGAAGCTTTACATTATTTTTCTGCTTTCACACGATCCTTTAAACATAGAAAAAAGAGGATAAAGCCTATGGAAAGAATAATATGTCCAATTCCGGCAATTCCAGCAATGGCAGCGCCTGTTGTTACACCCATAACTGTTAATGTACCATGAATACCCATCACTACAACGGTAATAACTAAACCAATATTATATATATAATAGAACCAATTGAACAGATCGCTAGAAGATAATGAAAAACTCTTTTCAAATAATAGAACAAGTAAGAACATTAACATGCCTAGCACGAATAAATGTGTGTGTAGAATGGATAGCATTGTTTTTCCAGTGAAATTGTAGGAAACCGTAATTTGTCGATAGTAAAGACCGGCAAGAAGCCCTAAGATGGCGTAAATAAAAGCAGTATTTAGAAGTTTTTTCATCATGATTTTCCTTTCCAAGTTGGAATTTGTAAGAAACGATTACTAGCAAACTAACACATTTCATTTTATAAAAATTCCCTGGTTCAAGCATTCTGCTTCACTATACCTTACGTGTATTTTATTAGTCAAGTTTTGAATAGTTACGTTTTCTAAAACAATGTAGTGATGGATTGAATTTGAACCATAGGAAGAAGTGTTTTAGATTCACTATTGTATTATTATTCATAATTCCGTATTATATTTCATATGAGATAGTTTTTAGGGGGGATTGTTATGAAATATAAAGTATTTGTGGACGGACAAGAAGGAACGACTGGGTTAAAGATCCGTGAATATTTAGCAAAACGCGATGACCTTTCAATTCTAGAAATTGATGCGAGTAAGCGTAAAGATAAAGAAACAAGAAAACTATTATTAAATGAAGCGGATATTGCTTTTCTCTGCTTACCGGACGAAGTGGCAAGAGAATCAGCAACACTTGTTACAAATCCGCATACGAAAATTATTGATGCAAGCACTGCGTTTCGGACAAATGACAACTGGGTATATGGCTTACCTGAATTACATAATAGAAGAGAGAAAATCGCCACATCGAAACGGGTGTCAAATCCAGGCTGTCATGCAACTGCATTTATCCTCTCCATGTATCCATTGGTTCAAAACGGGATTGTACCTCAAGATTATCCAATCTTTGCTCAGTCAATAAGCGGATATAGCGGCGGTGGTAAAAAGCTGATTCAAGCATATGAATCAGAGCAAAAGGAAGAATGGAACAGTCCAAAGCATTATGCCCTTGCTCTGCATCATAAACATCTACCAGAAATGAAGAAAATAGTTGGTCTTTCCTATGATCCTATTTTTACACCAATTGTTGCGAATTATTATAAGGGACTCGCTGTATCCATTGCGCTACACCCACGCATGCTTCAGAAAAAAATGGGTGCTAAGGAAATTCACGAATTGCTGTCCTCCTACTATGAAGGAGAGAAATTTGTTTCTGTTATGCCATATAATAGTGATGCAAACCTCGATAATGGCTTTTTCTCCCTTACAGGATGTAATGATACAAATCGTAGTGAGATATTTGTATTTGGTGAAGAGGATCGTGTATTGCTTCTATGTCGCCTCGATAATTTAGGAAAGGGTGCTTCAGGAGCCGCAATCCAAAATATGAACATTATGCTTGGCTTGGAAGAAGGACTCGGATTGACCTACTAAGACCTTATAAAAGAAGAGGTTGCATTCTTTTCTTTTCCTTGTTACGGTAAAAGTAAGTTAGAAGAGAAAAGGATGAAAGAAGATGTACTTAACAATAGAAGAAGCTGCTGCATATTTAGATGTACCAGAATCGGCTGTAGAAAGTTTAATCCTCCAAAAACGAATTCGCGCCTTGTATGATGGAGAACAATATTTAATCTATAAGGAACAATTCAATACACATTTTGAGCAAATGGAACGATATAAGATGCTGATTGAGGAATTGATGAATGAACCGATTCCAGAGGATATTGATGTGAAGGATGAAGATTAATCACTAGCTAATGCAACTAGAGGCCACTGAAAAAGTTCTCAGTGGCCTTTTATCTGGAAAAATATACAATTTAGGCAGGAGAATTTGGTATAGACATAGAAAGACATACATAGACAACAAGTAAAAAACATTGTAAACTACTATTAGCACTATTTTAATAAGTAAATAGTGCGAATCATTATATATTCTTTATCTTTAGGAAGAAAAACTGGATATTTATTTTTGAAAGCGTTACGATTTAGACAATAGTAAATATTATTGGGTAGTAAGTAGTTTAGAAAAAATGTTCAGTTCATGTTGTTGAAATACACATGGAGGTAATTGTAGTAGAACAGTTGAAAAACGTGTGCTTATTTTATACAAACCCAACCAGACTTACAAATTTCTCTGTAAGAAGGGTAGCATTAGCAAAGAATATTGTAAAATTTTAAACATGCTATTGTACAATCATGAAATTCACGGTTTCAATATTGTATACCTGTACTATAACACACATTTTTTAATAAGGAAACGGTAATTTTTAATTATTGTGAAATTTTTATAACTATTGTGTTGATTTTATCCGAATACTATTTTGTGTATATTCGGTTAGAATAAATGAAAAATAGGAGAGAGAGGGGTTTCAACTATGGATATGAAAGATCGCATTCGTAACAAAGAGTTACTTGACCGCATTGTATCACCGGAAGAAGCGGCATCATGGATTCAAGATGGGATGACATTAGGACTTAGCGGATTTACAAGAGCTGGAGATGCGAAATCTGTTCCTCATGCGTTAGTTAAACGAGCAGAAAAAGAATCCTTTAAAGTGAATGTATTTACAGGAGCATCATTAGGATGCGATACTGATAAAATGTTTGCAGAAGCTGGAATTATAAATAAACGTTTACCGTTCCAAGTCGATAAAACAATGCGTCAAAAAATTAACCAAGGTGATCTTTATTTTGTCGATCAACATTTATCTATAACAGCTGAGTTAATTAGAGCGCATGTGTTAAATAAAATAGACTTTGCAATTTTGGAAGCGGTTGCTATCACAGAAGATGGAATGATTATTCCATCAACAGCTGTTGGTAACAATGCAATATTTGCAGAGGATGCAAAAAATATTATTGTAGAAATTAACATGGCACAACCTTCTTTATTAGAAGGAGTGCATGATATATATTCACCAAAGGCACAAGGGGAACGCGGCCCAATTCCGCTTTCAAAAGTGGACGATCGAATTGGAACAAAAGGAATTGTAGTAGATATTAATAAAATTAAGGGAATTGTTATCACAAATCAACCTGATTCTGCTTCTTTAAATGTACCGCCAGATGAAGAAACGCAAATCATGGCAAATCACTTAATGGATTTTCTACGTAAAGAAGTTAAAGAGGGCCGTTTGCCAGAAACTCTTGCTCCGCTTCAATCCGGTATCGGAAGTGTTGCGAATGCAGTGCTAGATGGATTTATCGAGTCTGAATTCAAAGATTTAGAGGTATACTCTGAAGTATTACAAGATGCTGTATTTAATTTAATTGATGCTGGTAAGGTGCGCTTTGCATCTTGTACCTCAATTACATTATCTCAAGAAAAAATGGATCAAGTATATAATCATTTTGATAAATACCGTGATAAGATCGTAATAAGACCGCAAGAAATTTCAAACTCTCCTGAAGTTGTTCGTCGCGTCGGTACAATTTCTATTAATACTGCATTAGAAGTAGACATTTACGGAAATGTAAATTCAACGCATGTATTAGGAACGAATATGATGAATGGTATTGGTGGATCAGGTGACTTTGCTCGTAATGCGCGTCTAGGCATTTTCGTAACAAAATCAATTGCTAAAGGCGGAAAAATTTCTAGTATCGTTCCGTTTGTTTCACACGTAGATCATACAGAACATGATGTAGATGTCATTGTAACTGAACAAGGATATGCAGACTTGCGCGGTTTAGCACCTAGAGAACGTGTTGAGTTAATTATCGAAAATTGTGTGCATCCAATGTATCGTGCGCAACTAAGAGAATATTATTATGAAGCTCTTACTCGTGGTGGACAAACTCCGCACGTAATCGAAAAGGCACTTTCATGGCACGCAAACTTTGCTAAAAATGGAACAATGCTTTTAGAAAAAACGGAAAATGTTGAAGCATAAGTTTTCTTATATCGCTGGTTAATTTTTAAAAAGGCTACATACATTACCTGTATGTAGCTTTTTTGTATATACATATAGCAAGTACTCTGTATTAAAAATGCTCATAGAAAATATTCGAAAAAAATTGTAAAATTATAAATAATAAATAAACTTATGTAAAGTGAAGGTGTGGATGATGAAAGGTTTTACGATAGAATCTTTATTAGATGTAATAAGTGAATTGCTTTCAGACGAAACATCAATAGCTGTAGCCAACACAAAAGAGTATGTATACTATCGGCCGAGTGATCGGATTAATCTGAAGATTAAGCCAGGCGACCTCGTAAAACAAGGAACAATCACTTATAAAGCTTTAACTACAGGCGAGAAAATTGCTGAGTTTGTGAATCGCGATATATTTGGTGTACCTTACCAAGGACGGGCAGTCCCATTTTATTATGAAGGGGAGCTTGTAGGCTGTGTAACAACCATTTATCCAGCCTTAATTAATGGTAAATCATTTGTGACGGTGAAAGTAAACGATGGATATGTTCCTATATCGCTTCAAAAGGTAATTTATGTGGAGGCAAAGGATAGAAGGACATTTGTATATTCTGAACAGTGTGTAGGAACACATAAATATTCATTGCAGGAATTCGAGTATTTTCTGCCTAAAGATATCTTTATACGCTGTCATCGCTCCTTTATCGTAAATGTAAACTTTATTAAAGAGATTTTTCCGGATATTCATTCTACCTTTATGCTAGTAATGAGAAATGGAGTCAAAATTCCTGTCAGTCAAACTTATTCTAGTTATTTCCGAAAAATACTTGGATTTTGATGTTATTACTGTTTTGAACGTAAAAAACGTTCTTTATCCTTGTTTTTACTAATTGTGTCCGTATTGTTATAATACACGTATGATATCGGTTACAATAGATGAAAAACGGGAGAGAGGGATAAAAAATGGAATATCAAAATCGTATAAGAAATTCACAGTTACTTAATCGTGTTGTCAGTGGCGCAGAAGCTGCTAGTTGGATTAAGAACGGTATGAGTGTTGGGTTTAGTGGATTTACCTCTTCAGGCGATCCTAAAGTAGTCCCTGTAGCCCTAGCAGAACAAGCAAAAAAGTCAGGCGAGCCCTTTAAAATTAATGTTTTTACAGGAGCATCTGTAGGACCAGATATTGATACAGTTTTATCAGAAGCTGGTATCGTTGGTCTACGTCTCCCCTTCCAATCTGATAAAGTAATGCGTAAAGAAATAAATAAAGGAAATATTGAGTATTTGGATACTCATTTATCTGATACAGCGGATATGCTTCGGAATAAAATTATATCTGTAGACATCGCAGTTGTGGAAGCGCTTTCGATAACAGAGGAAGGCTATATCGTACCGACAACTTCTGGAGGAAATAGTTGTATTTTCGTAGAAAATGCTAAAGAAATTATTGTTGAATTAAATATGGCTCAGTCTATTGAACTAGAAGGATTTCATGATGTATACAATCCAGGTCCAAATGAGGGACGTGGACCGATTCCGATAACAGCAGTGGACCAAAGAATCGGGGATCCTTTTATCAAAGTAGATCCTGAAAAAATTAAAGGTATTGTCATAACAAATCAGCAGGATACACCTAAATCTTTAGTAGAACCAGACGAAGATACGAAAATGATTGCTGATCATTTAATCAATTTCTTACGTGAGGAAATAAAGTCTGAGAGATTACCAGAACCATTGCCACCTCTTCAATCAGGTGTTGGCTCTGTTGCAAATGCAGTATTCTATGGTTTCCTACATTCAGAGTTTCATGACTTGACATTGTACTCTGAAGTATTACAGGATGCAGTAATTGACTGTATTGATGCTGGAAAGATTCGTTTTGCATCAGGCGGTGCTTTTACATTATCTCAAAAGAAAATGGATCATGTATTTAGTAATTTAGAAAAATATAAGGATAAAATTGTTTTGCGTCCGCAAGAAATTTCAAACAATCCAGAAGTTGCACGCCGACTTGGGTTAATCACGATAAATACAGCGCTTGAATTTGATATTTACGGAAATGTAAATTCTACTCATGTAATGGGTACAAATATGATGAACGGAATCGGTGGATCTGGAGACTTTACACGAAGTGGCCGTCTTACAATGTTTGTAACAAAGTCCATTGCAAAGGGCGGTAAAATCTCAAGTGTTGTTCCATTTGCATCTCATATCGATCATATTGAACATGATGTAGACGTATTAATTACGGAACAAGGTGTTGCTGATTTACGTGGATTGACTCCAAAACAACGTGCACTTGTTATTATTGAAAATTGTGCGCATCCAATGTATCGTCCGCAATTATTAGAATACTTTAATGAGGCGGTATTCCGTGGAGGTCACACACCACATGTATTAGAAAAAGCGTTTTCTTGGCATGTAAACTATGGTAAGAATGGTACAATGTTAGAAGAGAAAGCGGTTAACGTTGAAGCGTAAACTACTTTAATATAAATAGTAAGAAGCTACACGTCATTATGCGTGTAGCTTTTTTTACATAATCTAGTAATTTTTGCGACTGGCTAGAAGGGAAGAAGCTTATCCATAACGAATACTACTATTCTAATAGTTATTGTTGTCCTTTTTCTAATGTATATATCATCAGTGAAATTTTCCTTTGAATCTTATCAATCACTAGGTAAGATTTTTTCATTTGTATAATTCTACATTTATTTACAAAAATGTAGTTATCAAACTGATATTACATTTGGTAGAATGAAGAATAAGGAAACTGCTTACGAAAGTTTTCCTTTAATAGATACTTTGTGAAAGGAGAATTCTATTTGCTTAATAGGATGAATTACGATAATTACGTAATTATACAACAAAGTATTTTAGACATGCTTAAGGATGGTGTGTTCTGCCTGGATCTTAACGGAAATTTTGCATTTATGAATAAAGAGGCAGAGCGGCTTCTGAAAAGCAACAAAGAGGATCTCATTGGCAAAAGTATATTAAAGGTGAGTAAAGATGCAAAGCGAATATTTTTAAAGTACAACAACACTTTTGAAGAGCAAATGCATATTGAGTTTGAAGAATATTATCGTCCCTTTCGCACTTGGTTTAAAGTTCGAGCGTATCAAGTTCAAGGTTATATCGTGATTCAATTCCAGGATATAACGATAAATAAGAAATTAATTGAAGAAACTCTTTACCATCATAATGCTCTTTTTGAGTATCACCCAGATTTAGTACTGTTAATGAATTTGGAGGGAATGATACTCGACGTTAATCGTAAGTTTGTTGAGCTAACTGGATATGAAGCAGATGAAATGATTATGAACTCTTTTTTCTTACTATGTAATGATGAACAAGCCTCTCAATCTGTGCAAAAGGCCTCACAAGGTGAAAGATTGAACGTGGAGATTTCTATTAAAAAGAAAGATGATAGGTTGCTTGATGTAAATTTGTCACTTAATCCGGTCATTGCAAATCAAGAGATTATTGGTATTTATGGGATTGCGAAGGACTTGACAGAAGTGAAATTCTCAAAAACGGAAATTGCTCGTCTTACGGATTTAAACGAGCTCATTTTGAACTCAGTTGCAGAAGGAATTTACGGAATCGATTTGAAAGGTAACATTATATTCTGGAATTCATCTGCTAGACGAATGACAGGTTTTGTTAAGGAAGAATTCAATAATCATTATCTGCATAATGGTAAAAATCAAACAGATGAAGATGGATTTGCGTCCCTTAATTACTCTTTTCAAAACGAAACAGCAATGCAGGTAGTAGAGGATATTTTCTGGAGAAAAGATGGTACTACGTTTCCGGTAGAATATGCGGCTACACCAATCTGTGAACAAGGTAAAACGGTAGGAACGGTAATTACATTTCGTGATATAAGTGAGCGAAAGAGTGCAGAGGATATGCTGAGACAATCAGAAAAGTTATCAGCTGTTGGTCAACTAGCCGCAGGAATCGCACATGAAATTCGGAATCCACTCACATCTTTAAAGGGATTCTTGCAACTTATGAAGGCGAGTAATAGTCATAAGGCAGAATACTACGAAATTATGAATTCTGAATTTAACCGTATCGAAACGATTTTAAGTGAGCTATTAATGGTCGCCAAGCCGCAAGCTTCTACCTTTACTGTATGTTCCATGAATCAAATCATTCATGAAGTGACGACTCTCTTGGAAGCGCAGGCGCTAATGAAAAATGTTCAAATTGTAAGTAAAGTAGAAGAAACGATTTTCGTATATTGCAATGGTAGTCAGTTGAAGCAGGTGTTTATAAATTTAATTAAAAATGCTATAGAAGCAATGAACAATGGCGGTATCATCTCAACTAGTGTTAAAAAACAAGAACAATATGCTATTATAAAAATTTGCGATCAAGGAAAAGGGATTCCAAAAGACAAGCTTGATCAGTTAGGACGGCCCTTCTTTTCAACCAAGGAAAAAGGAACTGGACTTGGTCTCATGGTTACTTATCAAATCATAGAGAACCATCGAGGGAAAATGGAAGTACAAAGTGAGATGGATGTAGGGACATGCTTTACGATTACGCTTCCTATCGGACGGGAATCCACTTTCTAACCAATGCAAATGTAGGGACGTACATTTCGAGATGAACTAGGCTCTTGCAACATTAGAAATCACTATATTTCGTAAGTTTATGTTGTTTTTGTGAGAAAATCTAAAAAAGGACTGTCCCATCAGTAAATGATGAAACAGTCTTTTTTTGTGGAATAATCTTGAATGGTCAACAAAGTTAGATACCCAAGTGACCTACTGTATGTAGTTCATGGATACGTTTTTGTATGCTACAATGAAATGCATAGAAGAATGGATACAGGGGAGATTTAAGGGAGAAGTGTACAATTTATTCTTCGATAGCCCTTACAGAGGGCTTACTTTGTAGTAGAATAATTTGCAAAGCTTGCTGCACCTTGGATACATAGAAGGGAAGAAAATAAATGAGAAAAGGTATTTTACTAACAATTCTTGCAGTATTTCTATTGTCTATTGTAGGATGTCAATCTGCACCAACGAAGCAGGATACGAGTGGTTTAACAAAGGTCAGAATCGTGTTGGACATGCTTCCTAACACCAATCATACGGGACTTTATGTAGCCAAAACGAAAGAATATTATAAGAGCCAGGGCTTAGACGTAACTATTATTCAACGAGGGAAAAATGAGTCGGTTGAACAAATGTTAGCTTCTGGTAAGGCTGAATTTGGGATTAGCTCTCAACAAAATGTTACTACTGCCCGTGCGGATGAGGTCCCAGTAGTGTCGATTGCTACTATTATGCAGCATAATACAACGGCATTTGCATCTTTAAAGAAAGACAATATTACATCACCAAAGGATTTCGAAGGAAAACGTTATGGCGGAGGGGGAACTCATGCTGAAGAAGCAACCATTGATAGCATTATGAAGCAATATAATGCTAATTATAAAAAAGTTAATAAAGTGCTCCTAGGTCAAACGGACTTTCTGAAATCAATTGGACGTGACGCAAATTTTGAATGGATTTATTACGGTTGGGACGGCATTGAAGCAAAACGTACAGGCGTTGAATTAAATACAATTATGGTAAAGGATTTAAATCCAGTACTAGATACCTATAGTCCTGTGATTGTAACGAGTGAAACCAATGCAGATAAATATAAAGATGTTGTTACGAAATTTATGGCCGCAACTGCCCAGGGCTATGAGTTTGCAATTAAAAATCCAACGGAAGCTGCGGATATTTTAATTCAAAATGTACCAGACATCAACAAAGATCTTGTAAAAGAAAGCCAAAAGTGGGTAAGTACGAAATACCAAGATGACAGTCCGCAGTGGGGTGTGCAGAAGGAAAGTGTTTGGACAAACTATATGAATTTTTTAGTTGATAACCAAGTCATACGTTCACAAATCGAGGTAGACGAAGCATTTACCAACGATTTTCTACCGAAAGCAAAATAGTAATCTTCAATTAGTAGGCATAACGAAATCATTTTAGGAAACAGCGGAATTTTACAAACGTAGGCTACGTATATGAGAACATAAAGTAAGACCACTGAAATAGAAGTATAATTCAGTGGTCTTTTCTTAAATTCGGTTGCTTCCATACATTGCATCATCTCATTGTTTCTCTCCTATCTATTCTACTTATACAGTAAACGATTATTGAGGGAGATGAAATGAATATCACTTCGCTTTGAGATAAAAATTATACAATTTGAATTTTCATCAAATTCGTAGTACCAACTTTTTCAATAGGAACACCAGCTGTAATGATAATGGTATCACCATTTGCAATATGTGCAGCTTTTTTTGCTTCTTCTACTGCTAGCTG
>NZ_JBXKMX010000280.1:0-7104 GCF_056992975.1 Ectobacillus sp.
CGATGCAATTGCACTTGATACGACTTCTTTGTCGATTATGCAAGTAGTAGAGAAAATTATGGATATTATACATACAAAATTAACATAATATAAAAGAAAAGCCTCCATAATGTGGAGGCTTTTCTAGCCTTTATCAAAATGGGAAAATTAGTCATACATTTTGCAATTTGAAAATTAAAATGAATACTTGACGTATTATTTGAAGCAGGAGCAAGTTCATGTAAAGATACAATTTACTTGACAAATTCCCTGATTTATTAGAAGTTAGTAAGAGGAAAATGTTTTCAAACTATTTCAGTACTAGTTAGATTTCCTTTTGTTATAATGTAGAGGTTATATCGATGAACACTGAATTTTTGATTTCAATGTGAAGTTATAAATTACATTGAAAGAAGAGACATTAGAGATTCCTCCGCAGCAGATGCGAGTAGTAATTCAGCATGCAAATGGAAAACTTATTTCCATTTCGTATATACATAAAGAGGCTTTGCCATTTTAGTAGGGAGGTATTTCCATGGTAGAAAAGATGAATGAAGAAGTTACACCGTTAGAAGTAGGTAATGTTGTAACGGGAGAAATTGTAAAAGTAGAAGAAAAACAAGTGCGTGTAGATGTTGGCTACAAAACGGAAGGTATTATTCCTATTAGTGAATTAGCTAACGTTCACATTGAAAAAGCAAGCGATGTTGTGAAAGAAGGGGAAACTCTTCAATTAAAAGTAATTAAACTTGAAGAAGACGATTTAGTTCTTTCCAAACGTGCCGTAGATGCTGAACGTGCTTGGGAAGATTTATATGAAAAATTCGAAGCGAAAGAATCATTCGAAGTAACAGTTAAAGATATTGTAAATGGTGGTTTAGTTGTAGATCTTGGCGTAAGAGGTTTTATCCCTGCATCTCTCGTTGAAACACACTACGTTGAAGATTTCACAGACTACAAAGAAAAAACAATTGTGGTTAAAATCGTAGAATTAGAACGCGAAAAAAATCGTGTGATTCTTTCTCATAAAGCTGTTGTAGAAGAAGAATTAGAAGCTAAGAAAAAAGAAGTGATTCATTCTCTACAACCTGGGAATGTAGTAGAAGGTACTGTACAACGTCTTACTGACTTCGGTGCATTTGTAAATGTTGGCGGAGTAGACGGATTAGTACATATTTCTCAAATTTCGCATGAACGTGTAGGAAAACCTTCTGATGTACTTGCAGAAGGACAATCCGTTAAAGTGAAAATTCTTTCTGTGGATGCCGATACTGGACGTATTTCTCTTTCTATAAAAGCAGCTCAGCCTGGTCCTTGGGATACAGTTATTGAAAAAATTAAGGCTGGAGATATCGTAGAAGGTACTGTGAGACGTCTTGTTACTTTTGGTGCATTTGTCGAAGTGTTACCTTCTGTAGAAGGTCTTGTTCATGTATCGCAAATTTCAAGTCGCCATATTAAAAATCCAAATGAAGTATTAGAAGTTGGACAAACGGTGACAGTAAAAGTTCTTGAAGTAAATGCAAAAGAAAAACGCATTTCATTAAGTATGAAAGATGCAACAGAAGAAAGTAATGACTATGAAGAAGATTTCAGTAAGTACCAATCCACTTCAGAATCAGCTTCATTCCAGCTTGGTGATATAATTGGAGAACAATTAAAAAAGCTAAAAAAATAATAGGTGATGACTGTGACGAGAGCAAAGCGAAAAATTGATCATGTTCAGTACGCGCTCTCTACTGGTCAGTCTCGGGCGCAAGGGTTTGATGACGTATCCTTCGTTCATCAAAGTTTACCGAACATAGCGCTTACAGACGTTTCATTGCACACAGAAATAGGCGAACTTTCTTTAAGTTCGCCTATTTATATTAATGCAATGACAGGCGGCGGTGGAGAAGCGACGGAGCGTATCAATCAGGCACTTGCAGAAGCTGCGCGTGAAAAAAACATTGCAATGGCAGTCGGTTCTCAGATGGCTGCAATAAAGGACGAGACAGAAGAACGGTCCTATAAAATAGTAAGAAAAGTAAATCCAAATGGAATTGTGTTTGCAAATCTAGGTAGTGAAGCCACAGTGGAACAAGCTAAGCGAGCTGTTGCTATGATAGAGGGTAATGCTATTCAAATTCATTTAAATGTGATTCAAGAGCTTACAATGCCTGAGGGCGATCGTGATTTCACTCACGCACTTGAGCGAATGGAACGAATCGTGAAGGAGGTCGGCGTCCCAGTTATTGTCAAGGAAGTAGGGTTTGGGATGAGCAAAGAAACAGTCCGCCAATTAACTGATATCGGTGTACAATTAATTGACGTAGGTGGCTTTGGGGGCACAAACTTTGCTTCTATCGAGAACGAACGGAGAAAGCGTATGCTCACCTACTTTAGTGAATGGGGCATACCAACTGCAGTATCCCTCATAGAGGGATTAAGTGAGACAAGCAATAAAATGGTATCTTTCATAGCATCAGGAGGCATGCAGACGGCACTCGATGCTACAAAGGCGCTTGCAATTGGTGCATCTGCAGTAGCATTTGCGGGTTATTTTCTGAAGGCTTATATGAATAATGGTATGGAAGGTCTCCTTGATGAAATTGATATCATCCACACTGATATAAAGTATATGATGACAGCCTTAGGTGCTAGGTCGATCGAGGAACTTCAAACTACACCACTTGTTATTAGCGGTGATTCTTTTCATTGGTTAACGCAAAGAGGTATTGATACAGCTTCATACAGTACTAGAAAGCGGTATAGTAACTAAGCTATACCGCTTTTTTCTTCGTAAAAACAAACATCAATTGGTATCAGATAAAATTATTCTCTCCTACAACATGCACATTTTCTGATTAGTTCCCAAGTAAATCCCTGTTCACCTATTATTTCTTATTGTCTTGTCGCGCTTGTTCTGGATTGTCCAGACGAGTTGCTCCGTTGTAATGAATGGATTGATCACGGTCCGATTCCACTCTACGCGATTCACGGAGTTTTTTTTCCTGCCGGTCCTTGCTCATTTGTATCACCTCCTAATTACAAGTGTTTCTGTCCTTATTTATTTTATTCGTCCGATTATTTCTCATACAATGTACCCATAATGGGGAGGATAGGAGGTAGAGCGATGGAGGGTGTATATTTTTATATTGTTTCTTGGTTCGGATGGTGGATTGCAACATTTTGGATGAAACAAACCGCTAGCCGTATTTACATAGCAACCGGGTTCCTGTTACTTCTTATAAGTTCAGGCATTCATATTTCGGTAGGAGTACTTTTGATTTCTGGAAGCTTGTTATTTATTTTAATGCTTTGTTTACTTGGCTTATGTCAGTATCCTTGGTGGAAGACGCTATACCTTTTTATTTGTATGGGAATAGTCGCTATGTTTTATGCAACCATACAGCTTATGGTCTTGTATGATCCAATTTGGTTTTTGAAGGGGAATTTATGGATAAGTAGCAGTGTGATGGCTCTATTGCTCTTCCTTATGGTTCGTACGTATCGAGAAAAGCTTCTTGTATTGGGAATAAGTATAGTGCAGGGAGAGACGATGCTTTCTGTCGTATTATGGAAATTCCAATTTCATAACGAAATCGGAACGTTCTATTCACTGGATGTATTAATGTGTGCTTTCTGCTTAGTAAGTATATACACGGCGTTTGGGAAAAGTAAATTCTTGTTAGAGTTATTTAAACAAAAACAAGTTCGGGAAGGGAAAAGCAGTCTATGAATCAATTCACCTATCCAATACTAGTAGGAATTGTGTCTGGAATGCTGACACGACTTATTATGTTGAAAACCGATTCTCGGCAATATCCTACAAGACTTCATGGTAAAATTGTTCATCTTGCGATGGGGTTTATTGCTGCCACGTTAGGAGCGGTGGCAATTCCATCAATTATGAGTAAAGATTTTTCTGCAATTACGTTTTTAACTCTTGCGGCATCACAATTTCGTGATGTGAGAAATATGGAGCGAAATACATTGCAATCGATGGATGCTTATGAACTTGTACCACGTGGACATACCTATATAGAAGGGATTGCACTTGTGTTTGAGAGCCGCAATTATTTAGTTATTCTTACTTCGCTTGTTACAACGTTTGCTTATTTAGCTCTGAATTCAATTTATGCCGCATTAGGCGTTGCTGCATTGAGTTTTTTTCTATCAAAGCATTTGATGGCTGGGAAGAAACTATGTGATATTGCGAAAATTGATCATATTCCGCTTCGCTTTGAAGGAGCGGGTTTATATATTGATACAATTTACATTATGAATATTGGCTTACCTGCGCGGCAGAAGGAAATTTTACAATATGGTATGGGCTTTCTATTAACGCCTAAGTCGTCGGATGCAAGAATTACACTTGCTAATTTAGGACAAAGACAAGCCATCTTGCATGATGTTTCAGTTGGATTAGGTGTCATTCGAGATGCAGGAACGCCATCCCTTGTTCCGTTAGCAAAATTAGATTTAAATGATGGAAGAGTCGGGGTGTTTGTCCTTCCGCAGGAACGGGATATAACAAAGGCAATCCGCGTGATAGAAAATGCTCCAACACTTGAAAATGCAATTCGAATGTCCTCTCAGGCAGGGAAGGAGAAACCTACTAGATGATGATTGAAAATTATATTTTAGCCGTTATTACAACAGATGCTACTAAATTTGCTGGCGGCGCTCCTTTTTTTACTTGTTCATCAGTACAGGAAATGGAATTTGTTGCTTCTAATTTAGAAGCAATTTTAGATGGAATCGCACATCGATTGCAAGAAGATGTATATATTATTGTGAAACACTAATAGATTATGATATAATGAATTTGTTTTGATGCTAAAAAAAACTGTGGTTGATCGTCAATCCCTTCTTGATGAAAGAAGGGTTTTTTTACATAGCACAACAGAGGAAAGGATGACAAAAAATATGCCAAAACCGGTGATTGCAATCGTAGGACGTCCGAATGTAGGGAAATCTACGATTTTCAATAGAATTGTTGGAGAACGAGTATCCATTGTGGAGGACGTTCCTGGCGTGACTCGAGATCGAATTTATAGTTCAGGAGAATGGCTTACCTATGAATTTAATATTATTGATACAGGTGGAATTGATATTGGGGATGCACCATTTTTAACACAAATCCGTCAGCAAGCAGAAATTGCTATCGATGAAGCAGATGTTATTATCTTTATGACAAATGGTCGTGATGGCATTACAGCAGCGGATGAAGAAGTATCCAAAATTTTATATAAATCAAAGAAACCCGTTGTGCTTGCAGTGAATAAAATAGATAATCCAGAAATGCGAGAAGATATCTATGATTTTTATTCACTTGGCTTTGGAGAACCATTTCCAATCTCAGGTTCGCATGGCCTAGGGCTTGGTGATTTGCTTGATGAAGTAGCTAAGCATTTTCCTGAAGATATGGAAGACCAGTATGGCGAGGATACCGTAAAATTTAGTTTGATCGGCCGGCCAAATGTAGGAAAATCTTCGTTAGTAAATGCGTTGCTCGGTGAAGAACGCGTTATTGTAAGTAATATTGCAGGTACGACTCGTGATGCTGTCGATACCCCTTATACGAAGGATGGAAAAGAATACGTCATTATTGATACGGCAGGAATGCGAAAAAGAGGGAAAGTATACGAAAGTACCGAGAAGTATAGTGTGCTACGCGCATTACGTGCTATTGAACGCTCAGACGTTGTCCTTGTCGTATTAGACGGCGAAGAAGGCATTATTGAGCAGGACAAAAAAATTGCTGGCTACGCGCATGAATCAGGGAGAGCCGTTATTATTGTTGTTAATAAGTGGGATGCGGTAGAAAAAGATGAAAAAACGATGAAGGAATTCGAAGAAAAAATCCGGGCACATTTTTTATTTTTGGACTATGCTCCGATCGTATTTTTATCAGCAAAAACAAAAAAACGCATTCATACCTTACTACCGATGATTAATACAGCAAGTGAAAATCAAATGATTCGTGTTCAAACAAATGTGTTAAATGATATTATAATGGATGCTGTTGCAACGAACCCTACACCAACACATAATGGAAAACGTTTGAAAATTTTCTATGCTTCACAAGTAGCTGTCAAGCCGCCTACATTCGTGGTATTTGTAAATGAAGCGGAGTTATTACATTTTTCTTACGAACGTTTCCTAACAAATCGGATTCGGGATGCATTCGGATTTGTCGGAACTCCTATTAAAATTATAGCTAGAACACGAAGCTAGAAGGAGGGTGTAGAACGATGAATAAAGTTGCAGTTATAGGAGCAGGTAGTTGGGGAAGCGCGCTTGCTATGGTGCTCGCAGACAACGGTCATGAAGTCCGCCTTTGGGGAAACCGGATAGAACAAATAGAAGAAATTAACACCAAACATACAAATACTCGTTATTTGCCTGAAGTTGTTTTGCCATCAAGTATTAATGGATATCATTCCTTGGCACAGGCATTGGACGGAGTGGAGAACATATTACTCGTTGTACCGACGAAAGCGGTTCGAGAAGTACTTCGTAAGATGAAGGAGCTTTTGTCTTACCCTGTTACGATCATTCATGCAAGTAAAGGAATTGAACCAGATACGTTAAAGCGGATATCTGAAATGATTGAAGAAGAAATACCGGCCAATCTACTTCATGATGTAGTCGTTTTATCCGGGCCAAGCCATGCAGAAGAGGTGGCGCTTCGTTATCCTACGACCATTACTGCTGCTTCTAAAAATATGAAAGCTGCAGAAATGGTTCAAGATTTATTTATGAATCAATACTTTCGGGTTTATACGAATCCAGACATTATTGGGGTGGAACTCGGCGGAGCATTAAAAAATATTATTGCGCTAGCTGCAGGAATGACGGATGGCATGGGCTTTGGCGACAACGCTAAAGCTGCACTTATGACACGCGGATTAACTGAAATTGCCCGGCTTGGTAGGAAAATGGGGGCGAATCCGCTAACATTTGCGGGATTAGCAGGCATGGGCGATCTAATCGTAACGTGTACGAGTGTGCATAGTCGAAATTGGCGTGCGGGAAATATGTTAGGAAAGGGTCATTCTCTTGATGAGGTATTATCCAGCATGGGCATGGTTGTAGAAGGGGTGCGTACTACAAAAGCTGCATACCAGCTAGCCAAAA
>NZ_JBXKMX010000281.1:0-2126 GCF_056992975.1 Ectobacillus sp.
GTCCGCTTTTTCGTTTATAAAAATCATTTGTTCTCTCTATTGCAATTAAGCCTATCGTTTGATAAAATATTTGTTGTTCTATGTAAGTATCGAGTTACTCGATTGCTACCAGGAGGTGAATGAAAATGGCAAACATTAAATCCGCTATTAAACGCGCTAGCTTAAGTGAAGAGCGTCGTGCACATAATGCTTCAATCAAGTCTGAAATGCGTTCTGCAGTAAAGACTGCCGAAGCTTTACTTGAAAATAAGGATGTTGAAAACGCAAAATCTGCTTTATTAGCTGCTACTAAAAAGCTTGACAAAGCTGCTACAAAAGGTTTAATTCACAAAAACGCTGCTGCTCGTAAGAAATCACGTCTTGCGAAACGACTAAACAGCATTAACGCGTAATAACAAAACGATCCATTTGGGTCGTTTTTTTTGTAGAAATTTTTCAATCCTCTTCTTTCCAAAAAACACAAAGACCTTCTAGCAATAAAAACGCTTGAAGGCCAATTGTATGTAACCTATTATTATTTTATTCATCCTACGCTTTAATATGCTTTAAACGCATAATAAAAAATTCCAAAATTAACTTTTTTTCCATTTTCCCCGTTTTCATATCATAATCAGCGTTTGCCAACAAATCAATAATTTGTTTTAACTCTTCAAACGAAAAGGAAGATGTTTGCTTCATAGCTAACTTTACACGAAAAGGATGTACACTAAGATGGGAAGCAATTTGATTCTGCGCATAGCCATGCATTTGTAGTTCCTTCACTTGATGCAGCAATCGAAATTGACCTGCTAGTAAAGCCAAAATCTTAATCGGTTCTTCCTGCTTTACAAGCAATTCATGCAGGATCCTCATCGCTCCCGCTATATTTTTGCTCACAACCTTTTCTACTAATGTAAATACATTTTGCTCAACAGATTTAGGTACAAGTTGTGCTACTTGGTCACGCGCTATTGTTCCGGACTGCCCTGCGTACAAAAATAGCTTCTGCAATTCTTGTGAAAGAATCATGACGTTACTTCCAACTAATTCAACAAGTAAATCTACTGCATCATTTTCAATCGTTACCTGCTGCTCCGTTCCTTGCTCAATAATCCATTTTCGTACATCTTGAATTTGCAGAGGATTTGCCTCGATCATTTCCGCGTGCTTTTTCACAAGTTTTGTTATCTTTTTACGCTCATCTAGCTTTTCAAATGGTGCAAGAATAACAACAATTGCAAAGGGAGATGGTTCCTCCATATAGCTTTGTAAGACGGCAACATTCTGCTCGAGCTTTTCTTTTTGTGAAGTTAAAAAATACGGAGATTTCACAACAATAATTTTTCGTTCCCCTAAAAAAGGCAATGTTCTTGCATCTTCCACTGCATCTTCTAAATAGGATTCCTCCAGGTCATAGGTAACTACATTCCATTCCCTGTCTTCTTTCTCCAATGCTTCCGTGATAAGTATGTTCAATGTTTCATTCATAAAATAGGTTTCTGTTCCATATAATACATATAGCGAAGCAAATTGCTTTTGCTTCATTTTTTTATGTATCGCATTCATTTCGTTGCTCCTCATATATCATATATTTCTATAGTAAGGGCACAGGCATTGATTTACAAGCAGGAAGGGCAGACAATCAGTTGCCCGCCCTTCATTTTATATGAAACGCCAAGTTCGCATGCCCTAGGTTACATGCAGCGTGACGGATACCTACACCTAGTATTTACAGAATCATCTCTCACATGAATGAGGATTGTATACACATTTAGAATTATTTGTATATAATGTTTATTTTTTAAAATTCAAACCTGTATTCATGTTAGATCTTAGGAGGTATGCAAAGTGAATGAGTTTGAGAAGGACGTTCAATGCAAACGAAATGATGCAGTAGATTCAGGTGTTGGTTTCTTTGTTTCTTTTGGGTTCTTTGTTACTTTGTTTATTATCGCAACCATACTAAAGGTTATCGGCTCTTAAGACTGCCAGCTATGGTGGTCTTTTTTACCCGTTCTTTATTCTTTACTTCTATCATATGGCTGCACGCTGCCGAATGTTCCCTTTTCTCCTTTATATGTAAATGTAATAGCCCCTCCCTCATCCGTACGCCAAATGGAAACATTATGATTTCTTAGTCGCTCCAT
>NZ_JBXKMX010000282.1:0-7194 GCF_056992975.1 Ectobacillus sp.
ACTCATATGAATTATACTCAGAACGAAAAGATAATGTCAATAACAGAAAAGACTTTAGTTGTAGGAATTGATATTGGAAAAGACATGCAATATGCAAGAGCATTTGACTACAGAGGAATTGAATTAAGTACAGTAATGAATTTTGAAAACTCAGCCTACGGCTTTAATTTATTCGAAAAATGGATTAAGACGTTGATGAAGGAAAATAAAAAGACCGATATAACTATAGGTATGGAACCAACAGGGCACTATTGGTTTAATCTTGCCCACTACCTAAAGAATATTGATGCCAGAGTAGTTTTAGTTAACCCACTACATGTTAAGAGAAGCAAGGAGTTAGATGACAACTCCCAGACTAAAAATGATCGTAAAGACCCTAAAACTATAGCGAAGCTAGTTACCGAAGGTCGATATTCTATGCCATATATTCCAGAAGGTATCTATAGTGAATTAAGGACTGCCATGTATATGAGGGAAAGTATCAACAAAAACCTTAATAAAGTTAGTAATAACATTACTCAATGGCTAGATAAATACTTCCCAGAGTTTAGTGATGTTTTTGCTGACTGGAAAGGCAAGGCGGCATTAATAGCCTTAAGAAAGTTTCCAACTCCAGAGAAGGTTTTATCATCTGGACAACAAAAAATACTTTCATGCTGGAAGATGTCGCATAGGCGCATCGGAGATGCCAAGAGGGCTGCTAGACTTGAAGAAGCGGCTAAAGCTTCTGTGGGTATCATGAGTGGGCTGAGAATGGCAGAAAAGGAACTTATAGCTATTTTAGAACAATATGACTTGTACATGAAGCAGCTTAATGAAGTCCAAATAGAGATAGAAGAATTGACTCTTCAGGTACCAGGAGTCAAGGAAGCTCTAACTATTAAAGGTATAGGTATGACCACAGTTGCGGGTTTCATTGCTGAAGTAGGTGAGATAACTAGATTCACTCATCCGAGTCAAATACAGAAGCTTGCGGGCCTTAATCTGATTGAAAATAGCTCTGGAAAGCACAGAGGAAAGACGGTCATAAGTAAGCGTGGAAGGTCTAGACTTAGAGCATTGCTCTTTCGAGCTATCATGCCTTTGGTCGCTACAAATCAAGAATTTAAGAAGCTTCATGAATACTATACAACACGAAAGAATAACCCTCTTAGAAAGATGCAGTCATTAATTTTACTCTGTTGTAAGCTCATAAGGATAATGTATACAATCGTGACAAAACAAGTTGAGTATAATCCTGAAAAATTGATGAAGGATTTATCCTGCCTTACACAAAGAAAAGTTGCGTAACCCTAGGTATTTTTACACTTCTAAAGATTCATAACAAAATAAAACCTATGATCCTATCTATGCTGACTCCTCAGCAATAGCACCGTAGGTGGTAGTAATTCTTTGTAGATTCTTAAATAGATCTTTGAGAAAAGAAACTGGGATTAGTCAGGATTAAAAGTTAACATAAGGGCATAGACCCGGTCAAAAAGCATTTGCTGACATCCGCCTTTGGATAAACTGAACGAAGGAATTTAGGACATTGATCCTGTGAGACATGGAAGGGTGCGTTACCAAAGAATTTGCGGACATCCAAGGTTACAATATTTAACAAATAAGCTGACGCCTCTTTGGGTCGCCTATGCGTTTCCATAAAAATTCATTTATTCAATATATACCCGTATGGTTTCTCTTTTCACTTCTGATATTTTAAGAATAAGCGAGATATTAAGAGATAATCAAAGATCATAGAGGAAGTTAACTATTTAAATATTTATATAGATAACTAGTTAACCTTTTGTGCTGCGAGAGAAAAGGTGGTCGTAGTAAAAAGAGATGGCCTCGTCCACTATTGTGTTCAGGTACACTTTCATATTTGAGTACTTTGTAAAGGTTGAGGATAAGGCAATATACATATATATTCTTTTGGGAGATGTATTTGGGAAGATTAAGCTTCAGGCAAGAAAAAAAGATTTCTAATCAAATTCTAATCTTCCATTAATTGTTGTCTAACTATTGCCTCTTATAATAAAAACATAAGGTTAAGAAAACCAAGTAAAAATTATAAAAGAGGGGTATTGAAAATGACAGTAAGAATGGAAAATATCGATGAACTCAGAAAAAGAACTAACGTAAGCTATGAGGCAGCAAAGGATGCGCTGGAGAAGTGCAATGATGATATACTTGAAGCTCTTGTTTACCTGGAGAAGCACAACATGGCTAGACCAGCCGCAGCTTGTGAGAACAAGGAATCCTTATGGGTTAAGTTTAAGAAGCTAGTAAGAAAAGGCAACAATACAAGGTTTGTAATTCATAAGAAGGAAGTAAATATATTAAGTCTGCCTGTTACTTTGGCAGTGATAATCACAGTAATTGCTCCTTATGTAACCTTTATAGGTTTAATAGTAGCTTTGTTTACAGGACACAGAATTAAGTTTGAAGGCAAAGATATGGAATGCGGCAAGGTGAATAAGATGATGGATAAGGTGGCTGAAAGCGTGGATTGTGCTAAGAGGAAGCTTAGCGAAGACAGCAGTAATTCAGCGGGACAAATTAGTAGGTCGGTAGATATAATAATTAAACCAGGGCTGAGGTCGCGAATTGGGACGTCAGCCCTGGTTTTTGTTGAAATAGATGTAGATTTATAGTGTTAAAATTAGGCTCTGTTTAAGAATAATGTTGAAGTAAGCAGGTCTATGATACCGTAGAAAGCATTGGAACGAACATCTAAAAGACTTAACTTCTTTTAGATGAAGCTGCATTAAGAATCCAATATGTTTGAACAAAGCGAGTTTATTGGATTTATCAGATTCATATAAAAGAAGTTTTAGTCTTATATGTGCAGTGACAGCTTTCCTAGGTATCATAGCACCTGCGGAATTTCAACACTACACTTAAACATAGCCTAAAATTAAAGGCACTCTGCGAATTCTCGATTTTGGGAATCCGCAGAGTGCCTTTGCTGTAAAAATTGTTTTTAATAGTTCTATTTTTCATTTAAATATTTATGATATTTCTTTGGAACATTCTCTGTTTGCATATCATCGTGAACAGCACAGGTTCCAGCCTTTTTTGCGGTTTCATAATACCAGCACTTGTAATTTAGCATATCGAGCATCTCTTGCATTTCCTTCATCTGCTTTATCACAGCATCCCGCTGCGATTCCATGATGGATAGGCGCTCATCGATTTTGGAATCACCCTCTATGCAGTAATCCATAAAATGTTTAATGTCCTTTATGGGCATGCCTGTTTTTTTTAAGCAATCTATAAGGTGCAACCACGACATATCTTCATCCTTGAACATGCGAATACCGCCACTAGAACGCTCTACAAATGGAAGCAAACCTTCTTTATCATAATATCTTAATGTTGAAGCAGCAACATCAAGCTGCTTTGCCATTTCACCAACTGTATAAAACATTTATATATCCTCCATAATAATTTTGAAATTAAAGATTTGAAAAAGGTATTGACTTAAAGTTAACTTTAAGTTGTAGAATTAAATCGAACTTATTAGTTAGAGATTAACACAAACAATTTTACAATTCAAGGAGGTTAAAGCTCTAAATGGACTTTAACGGGTAACTTACGAGCGAGTGCGAGTGAGCTAAGTTGCCCCGTGGGCGAAGCCAAAGTCCTAAATGGACTTTAACGAGCAATTAGCGATTGGAGCGAGTAATCTTAATTGCTCGGTGTTCCGACTAAAAGGAGGAAACTAATGGACATCCATGATTTTTTAGCGCACTTGAACCGAGGTGAAGTGATCGAGGGCGGTTCGGAAATGCATCTGATGATGCACTACCTCTCGCAGGAAGCATTGAAATTAACATCTGAGCTGAACGGACATTATCATACCCCGGAAGAAATTCGGGAACTGTTTTCCCTGTTGATTGGGAAACCGGTGGATTCAACATTTGCCATGTTCCCTCCTTTTTATACGGACTGCGGGAAAAACATCTCTGTGGGCAAGAATGTATTTATCAATTCAGGCTGCCGTTTTCAAGACCAAGGCGGCATTACAATTGGTGATGGTGCTCTCATTGGGCACAATGTGGTGTTTGCTACCCTCAATCACGACATTGATCCGAGAAAACGCAGCACTATGCATCCCGCGCCTATTGTGATTGGTAAAAATGTCTGGATTGGAGCAAATGCCACGGTCCTTCCCGGTGTGTCCATTGGTGATGGTGCAGTAATTGCTGCCGGCGCAGTTGTGACCAAGGATGTACCTGTTAATGTTATTGTAGGCGGTGTACCTGGGAAAGTTATCAAGCAAATCGAAATCGATCAGGAGTAATAAGATATTGAATATGAGAAAAATAATTTCAATACTAAGTATGCTTATGTTTTGTTTAGGTCTGACTGCCTGTGATAACAGTGAAACGAATAAAAGCAGACAGACCAATCAACAGGAAGTATCTATAAATGATTCTAAGGAGCAGAAGGATGATGTTAACAAAGCAAAGACATCAACGGCTATAGATTTGCTCATTACGGTTGGGGAAAAGACATTTTCGGTAAAGCTTTATAATAATCAAACGACGCAGGCATTAGTAGAGAGATTTCCGCTTACCGTTGACATGAGCGAACTAAATGGTAATGAAAAATACTATTATTTATCAAATAAGCTCCCAACTGCTTTCGAGCAACCGGGAAAAATTTATGCCGGAGATATTATGCTGTATGGCGATGACTGTTTGGTAGTGTTCTATGAAACCTTCTCAACCTCCTATAAATATACCAGACTGGGATATATTGAGGAGGCTGCAAGTTTCGTAAAAGCAGTGGGCGATGGTAATGTGCAGGTTACCTTTAAGTTAACAAAAGATGCAACATAAAAAGAAGTATACAGTGAATAATGAAGGGAGTATCTATTATATGGAAAGAAAAGAATTAGAAAAAGTATCTGATTTTACATTGGGAGAGGAAAATGTAGCATTTGCGCCATATTTTATCGGGAAGAGCTACTTAAGCCTCTTGAATGATAAGGAGGTAGGCATCTTTAATGTTACCTTAGAACCAGGTTGCCGTAACAATTGGCATATTCATCATGGCAGCGGGCAGATACTTATTTGTGTTGGCGGACATGGCTGGTATCAGGAATACGGAAAAGATGCTCGGCTTTTGAAAAGCGGGGATGTAGTGTATATCGCAACGGAGATTAAACATTGGCATGGCGCAGTAAAGGATGAAGCATTTGCACATCTGTCCTTATCAGTTCCGACGGAAGGTTCAAGCAACCAGTGGTTGGAGCCAATAACAGATGAAGAATACAATAAATTAAAATAAAGAAAGGGGAATTATGAGAGGATGAGTAAATCAAAAGTTTTATTCACAAAAAATATTACATCAGAAAATTTAGTGAATATATACAAGCAATTAGGAAGAGAATTAAAGGGTAAAGTTGCAGTTAAGGTTCATTCTGGAGAACCAGGAGGAAAGAACTTTTTAAAACCAGAATTTATGAAAGAATTAGTTGATTATGTGCAAGGGACAATAGTTGAATGTAATACAGCCTATCCAGGTAGAAGGATGCATTCTGAAGAACATTGGAAAGCTATTGAGGAGCATGGATTTACTAAATTATTTAAAGTAGATATTATGGATGAAGAAGAAGAAATAGAATTACCAATTAAAAACGGTAAACATTTAAAAGTTAACTATGTTGGCAGTCACTTGGCCAACTATGATTCATTATTAGTATTATCTCATTTTAAGGGTCATCAAATGGGAGGCTTTGGAGGAGCATTAAAAAACACTTCAATTGGTATTGCATCAAGTAAGGGAAAACTGCATATCCACACAGCTGGAAGCAATGACCCTAATGGTTTTTTCAGCACACCTCAAGATGCATTTTTAGAATCAATGGCAGAAGCAGCAAGTACAATCGTTGAATATAAAAAGGATAATATTTTTTTTATTAATGTTATGCGTGATATTTCTATAGACTGTGATTGTAATTCTTGTCCAAAGGACCCGGAAATGAAAGATATAGGAATTCTTGCTTCTTTAGATCCAGTTGCTTTAGATCAAGCTTGCGTTGATTTAATATATAAGTCAGAAGACTTAGGAAAAGCAAGTTTAATACATCGAATGGAAGAAAAACACGGAATACATACTGTTGAAGAAGCAGCCAGATTAGGTATTGGTTCTAGAGAGTATGAACTAACTTATATAGACTAAATAATAATAATTCATTGTAGCGCACTTGCATTAAAAGCAGGTGCGTTATTTGAAAGTAAGGAGGTCAAAGTCCTAAATAGACTTTGACGGGCAGTTTGCGAGTGGGAACCAGCACTCTTAAACTGCCCAGTGTTTCGGGTGAAAGGAGAAAATTAAAAGTTAAGTTTTTCGTATAACAATCCGGTTACAATCCATTTTGGCAGTGATGCATTAGAAAAACTTCCAAAAGAAATAAAAAAATATGGAAAAAAGGTATAGCTTGTCTATGGTGGGAATTCTCTTAAGTCTAGCGGCAACTATGAGAAGATTACTGGGAGACGGCTTACGGTGCCATGGTAACTTTTGCACAGCTATTTTCCAACTATTTTGGAGGAAGCAGCAAAATTGCTGAAGGATTTAGTGAGACAGTTATGAGAACAATTCTAGAAGACGCCGCAATTGCCTTAAAAAATCCATCAGATTACGAAGCAAGGGCTAATCTTATGTGGGCGTCTGCAGTTAATACATTTGGAATCTCGAGATGTGGGAAAAAAAGTGCCTGGTCCCTTTATGGCTGCGAAACAATTGCAGAAGAAATTTTCCATGTTAACTATCGTGAAGCAGTAGCTGTAATTTTTCCTAAATGGCTGAGGGCTGTTTCTAAGCATTACAGCGATGCCGTGTATAACTATGCTGTTAATGTTATGAAGGTTGATACAAATGGTAAAGACAAAATACAAGTAATAGAAGAAGGAATTGCTGAAACAGAAAGTATATACAGACAATATGGTATAGCGGTTACTTTTAATGAGATTGCAGAAGTTCCGGAAGTGGAAGTTATCCTAGAAGAACTTAGAGAATTTGAGGATGATGATATACTTACAAGAGAAGAAGTAAAAGACATGATATTTAACTGTATTAATTATTAGAGCTCTATCATAAAATTCAAGAGACATAGTAATTAATGTAATTATAAAGAAAAGTGAACAACCAAAAGCTACTATAGTTTTTTATAATTTGAGATAATTGTTGATTTACAAT
>NZ_JBXKMX010000283.1:0-4844 GCF_056992975.1 Ectobacillus sp.
AAATGCTAGAACTAAACATAAAAATGTTCTAGTACGCGTATAGTTATCATAAAATTGATATAATTCTTATAGTAATGAGGTGAAACGATGATTCGAAAACTAATGCAAAAAGATCATGAAATAGTCCAAGCACTCCTACACGAAGAACAGGCCTATAATTTATTTATAATTGGCGATATAGAGGCATACGGTTATGAGAGTGAATTCCAAGAGCTTTGGGGAGATTTTACAACAGATGGGAATTTACGTGCTATTTTACTACGGTATCATCAATCTTTTATTCCATACGGTACAGGAAATTTTGACGTTAGAGGATTTGTATCATGCATGAAGGATTATTCCGTCACGACATTTTCTGGAAAACCAAATATCATTGAAAAATTTGATGGGTTGCTTCCTGTATTAAAAAAGAAAAAGCGAATAGATACTTATTTTTGCGAATGTCGAAACGTCATTTTCCCAGAAACACAAAATCAAGTACAGTTAGCTAGCTTGCGAGACGTTGATCAAATTATGAGTCTTCGCGAAAAAATCAAGGAATTTTATATTACAAAAGAATCAAGAACAATGTTAATTCAATCTATCGAAAATAAAACCGGAAGAACGTATTACATAGAAGTTGGTGGAAGTATCGTTTCATGTGCTTCAACAGCAGCGGAGAATTCACAATCTGCAATGATTGTTGGTGTTTGTACAGATCCAGGTTTTCGAAAGAAAGGATTCGCTTCATCTGTTGTTGAAAAAATTATAGTAGATTTAATAGCTGATGGAAAAACACTTTGCTTGTTTTATGACAATCCTGCTGCAGGACGGATCTACAAACAACTTGGCTTTAAAGATATTGGAATGTGGACCATGTATCGATGAAAGGTAACTAAATAAAGTGAACCCACACAAATGAGGTTCACTTTATAATGTTCCTTCCTTATTCACTCTTCTTTTCCTTAAATATTTCACCGATTGCTCCTAGACTTCCAAGTGTATCAACCGCTTTAATTGGGAGAAATACTTTATTCGCGGATCCTTTTGCAATATCACGCAGCGCTTCAAACGATTGGTAGGCTAAAACATTTTCGGATATTCCAGCCTCAGATAAAAGTTTGATACGATTTTGTTCAGCAAGTGCTATAATTTCAATGGCTTTTGATTGACCTATCGCTTCTAGTTCACGTGCTTGACGAATCCCCTCAGCTTCACGAATACGAGCTTCTCGGTCCCCTTCTGCCCGTAAAATATTACTTTGCTTATCCCCTTCCGCACGAAGTACAATATCCTGTTTTGCTGCTTCTGCTTCCAAAATAATCGCACGTTTGTTACGCTCAGCTTTCATTTGCTTCTCCATGGAAACTTGTACGTCTTTTGGAGGATTAATATCAACCACTTCTACCCGTTCAATACGAACACCCCATTTTTCAGTTGCTTCATCTAAGGCAAGTCGTATTTCTGTTGAAATTTTTTCACGACCAGACAAGGTTTCATCTAACTCCATATTTCCAAGTATTTGTCGCATCGTAGCAGTCGTTACATTTCGTACCCCTAATGAGTAATTAGATATGCCATATGTAGCTCGCTCTGGATCGATAATTTGATAAAATATTATGGTATCAATTTCAACTTGAACATTATCCTTTGTGATTACTTTTTGAGGTGGTACGTTGGTCTGTTGAATTCGCAAATCGTGATAAATACGCACATGATCAATAATTGGAATTAAAATGTTTAGCCCCGCAGACATTGTTCTGTGAAATCGCCCGAGGCGTTCAACAACCCCTACTTGCTGCTGCGGTATAATTTTAACAGAAAGAGCCGCAAATACGACTACAAGAACTAATAATATAATTGACAATATCGTCCCAATCATGATTCGTTCCTCCCTACAATTAAAATCGTGTTCTTTCTTTGCAAAACAACGATTTTCTCTCCAGCTTCGATAGGAACAGAGGATGAAGCACTCCACGTCTCTCCGCTAATTTTTACAATTCCAAAGCTATCTTCTGTAATATTTTTCGTTACAATACCTATTTTTCCCACGATACTTTCTACACTATCATCATACTGTCTTTCTGATCGAATTCTGCGCAATAATGGCTTCGTGAAAAGTGTCAGTGTAATACTAACAAGTGCTGCACCTACAATTTGAATCCATAGATTTGGTACTACTAATGCAATCAATCCGCCGATAAGCGCTCCCATCCCTAACCAAAGTAAATAAAATGTAAGTGTTACCATCTCTGCGATAATGAGGATACCCGATAGAATAAACCACATAATCCATCCTGCCATTTCTTCACCCTCTTTCAAGAAAGTGCTTACTGAGATATATATGCCAAAAAAAGAGGCTTTAACAGCAAATGGTTTGCGCTACTTTCAATATAATTAGACAAATCATATACACTATTCGCCAAATTTATTTAAAATCCTTTAATATTCGTCTTAATTCATGAAATATCGATAGTTAGACTATTGATTCGGCATCGCTTCTTCTAATGTTTGTCCTTTTTCATACAATTGCTGGGCATATTCTACCCCGATATATCGAATATGCCATGGCTCATACGAGTATCCTGTACGATTCGTCTTATCTTTTGGATACCGAATTATATAGCCAAATTCATTGGCATGCTCCCGTAACCATATCCCTTCCTTTGTCTGTTCAAAAGATGTATCTAATTGGAAGCCTATTGACTGTGAAGATACATCCACAGCTAAACCTGTTTCATGCTCACTCGTTCCAGGAAATGCACTATATAACGCTGTAACTTCTTTTCCCTCAGTTCTTTCATAGGACTCGTAAAGAGCACGTTGCCGTTCATGAGAACGATAAGCAGAAACCGCAAACAAATAAACCTGTTCTGATTCTGCTTTTTTAAATAGTCTTTCGAGTTGAGCTGCGGCTTCACTTCGTAGTTTCATTTTTTCACGGTTACCTGAATAGCTAAATCGTACGTTTGGAATTATGAGATCCTGGGGAGCATATCCATCTGGAAGACGTCTTTGCTTATTTACCAGTACCAAAGTAGAGGAGGCATTGTTCACGATGTAATAGTTTCCATCCTTTTGAGTAATTGTGGAAGAATAAGTAGGAAAAAGACTTTTTGAGTCAACTTTTTCTTTTTCAATATGAGTTGGACCCATCACAACATCTTTTTGTGTGAGCCATAAAACAGCCACTATTGTAACGGAACCGATAACGTGTATGATTCCTTTCATATAAACCTCCTGATATTTAAAATAACGTCCCTTTTCTACTAAGTGTGGGACAGGTAACAACAATTTAAACACCAGACTAACAATCTAAGTTAAACAAAAAAAGGCAATTACGGAGATCCATTCACTTTCTCCGCTTGCCAATAGTAGTCACTAAATGTTTCTGCTAACACATCAATTGTGCGATTAAGTTCTTCTACGGTATTATCTACACCGCCAACTTCCACTAAAATAGCTTGTCCGGATAAATCTTGATTGTAAACGCCATTGCCCATACTAGAATTTTTACGTGCCACTCCTCTGCTGAGTCCTGGATATTTTTTTTCAATCATTTCATGAAGAGTTTTAGCAAATTGCTCATTTTTTGTATAATTTTGATTACCCGATCCAATTACAAAATACAGTCTAGCGTAGGATTGTCCATTTACTTGTTTTGTCGTAACATCCCTTCTCGAACTATCACGGTGAAGATCAAAAAAGTATGTAAAATCTTTATTCGTTGTCATTGCAGTCTGTATCACTTGCCTAGACATTTTATAAGAACTGTTAGAATTTAGCCCTTTTGCAATTAGCATTTGACCAATATCTGTTTTATCATCGCTAGCTCCAATCCCATTGTTCTCCAACTGTTCACGAAAGCGATCTCCAAATATAGATATATTGGTTACCGTGCTCGTTGCTTTACTATCAGGAGAAGTATCAGGTAAATGTAAAAGCGGTAAATACGATTCCCAACTATGTGTATGGTAAATAAAAACAACCTTTTTCCCATTTGTGCTGTGAGCAGGAGATTTTTTCGGTACATCTGTTTTCGGTTGGGAAGGTGACGTTCCTTCTCCGTTTCGATTTTGTAATAATTCTTCTAATGGTACCGAAGATTCATTTGGAAGATTGCTATAATTCGTTCCCTCTCCGGCAATTAATATATCCGTATCGTACTTTGCAAATCCAGGAAGTTCTGTTCCAAGTAAGCTTCTTACATCATGAAAACGAATATTTGTTACTGCAGATAAAAATAGTTTGGAGACCGAAAATTCTTTATTATACTGTCGATATTCTTGGACAAAATAATGATTTTCTGTACCAAAAGCATACATATAACCGTTCATAGAAAGTTCATTCAACCAATCATGCAAATAGACGGATTTCGCTTGTTTTAATGAAGTAACAAGAATACTAGCAAATAAAAAAGTACAACTAATCCCTACTATAAAAACCATAATCAATTTCCAAATCCGCAGTTTTTTCACATAAAAATAGTTCTGATTCATAGTATCACCCTCTTGATGAAACTATATGTCCAAGCTATGTTTGGTAGAACAAAAAAACAAGCTGCTATTCGCTCGTTTTAAAAAGAAAAACGTAACTATATTGCCTTTTATCATAGCGATGATAGAAAATTCCCACTTTACCCTTCAATCCGTTATACTTAAGGAGAATTATATTTTTGAAAGGAAGGATACATATGGACTTACAATTAAAGGGGAAAACTGCACTCGTGTTAGCATCAAGCCAAGGATTAGGAAAGGCAATTGCTGAGCAATTCGTTCGCGAAGGCGTTAACGTCATGATTACAAGCCGGAATGAACAAAAATTAATAGAGGTACAAAAAGAATTACGTCAAATTGGAAGCGGAG
>NZ_JBXKMX010000284.1:0-3934 GCF_056992975.1 Ectobacillus sp.
TTGATAAAGAAGTGTTAGTGAAAACATATGAGGCAGTTAAAGACTTTTCAACCCCTATTTTTATCGGAATTATGCCTCTCGTTAGTAAACGCAATGCCGACTTTCTTCACTATGAAGTACCAGGTATTACATTGCCTGAAGAAGTAAGAAAGCGGATGGATGGGCATCTAACTCCTGAGCAAGCGATGGAGGAAGGTCTTGCAATTGCAAAGGATCTTATTGACGAAGCTAAAAAACTATTCCATGGTGTGTATATCATCACGCCGTTCCAAAAATTTGAAATGTCTGAATCACTAGTACGACATATAAAAACAGAGCAACGAGAAGGGGAGCAATTGCATGAAACCAATTGAAGAAGCGTTAGAGGAGCGGATTTTACTCCTTGACGGGGCAATGGGAACAATGATTCAACAAGCAGACTTAACTGCTGAAGATTTTGGTGGAGAAGAATTTGAAGGGTGTAATGAATATTTAGTGAAAACACGGCCCGATGTTATTTTAAACATTCACAAGGCTTATATAGATGCCGGGGCAGATATTATTGAAACGGATACATTTGGTGCGACAAATATAGTTTTGCATGACTATAAACTTGAAGAGTATGACATTGAATTGAATGAACGTGCTGCAAAGCTTGCTAAGCAAGCGGTAGAGCAATCTGGCAAGGATGTGTATGTCGCTGGGGCAATGGGTCCAACAACGAAAGCGATTAGCGTTACAGGTGGTGTGACGTTTGAACAGCTCATTGAGGCCTACGAAAGACAATCACTTGGCCTATTGCGTGGCGGGGTCGATGTATTATTGGTTGAAACAAGCCAAGATATGCGGAATGTAAAGGCAGCCTGTATCGGGATCGAACGGTCTTTTCAAGAGCTTCATATAAAAATACCTGTTATGATTTCAGGTACCATCGAGCCGATGGGAACGACACTAGCAGGACAATCCATTGAGGCATTCTATCTTTCTATTGAGCATATAAAGCCATTATCAGTCGGATTAAATTGTGCAACGGGGCCGGAATTTATGAGAGAATCGATTCGTTCTTTAGACGGATTATCGGAAAGCTTTATCTCTTGTTATCCCAATGCAGGATTGCCTGATGAAGATGGTCATTATCATGAATCCCCTCATTCGCTAGCGAAGAAAGTAAAAACCTTTGCAGAAGAAGGTTGGGTAAATATCGTCGGAGGGTGCTGTGGTACCACACCGGATCATATTCGTGAGCTGAAGAAGGCTGTAGAAGGGATGAAACCGCGTCCAAAGCTTCATCGTACTGGACACGCAGTGAGTGGATTAGAACCATTGCAATACGATGATACGATGCGACCACTATTTGTAGGTGAGAGAACAAATGTTATCGGATCACGTGCTTTTAAACGACTAGTAGCAGAAGGAAAGTTTGAGGAAGCTGCAGAAATTGCAAGATCACAAGTGAAACGAAATGCACACGTTATTGATGTTTGTATGGCAGATCCAGATCGAGAAGAAATTGAGGATATGGAACAATTTTTAATTGCAGCAACTAAGATGATTAAAACGCCGCTCATGATTGATTCTACAGATGAACGAGTTATAGAAAAGGCGCTTTCTTATTCACAGGGGAAAGCAATCGTGAATTCAATAAATTTGGAAAATGGTGAGGAACGTTTTCAAAAGGTTATTCCGCTCGTTCATCGTTACGGAGCAGCAGTTGTTGTTGGTACGATAGATGAAGAAGGAATGGCGGTAACGGCAGAACGTAAGCTTGCGATTGCTAAAAGAAGTTATGAGATACTTACGAAAAAGTATGGAGTTCGACCTTCAGACATCATTTTTGATCCACTTGTATTTCCGGTTGGAACGGGTGACCAAAACTATATTGGTGCAGCTAATGCCACTATAGAAGGGATTCGTCTTATCAAAGAAGCCTGTCCAGAGTCTCTGACGATACTGGGTGTAAGCAATGTTTCATTTGGTTTACCTCCTGCCGGCAGAGAAGTATTAAATTCTGTCTTTTTATATCATGCAACAAAGGCTGGACTTGATTATGCAATTGTCAATACGGAAAAAGTGGAACGATATGCTTCTATTCCAGAAGAAGAAAAAGCATTATCTGATCGACTATTATTTGAAACGAGTAAGGAAACACTAGACACGTTTACTGCCTTTTACAGAGTTGCAAAGAAAAAGGAAACGGTATTGGTTGAAACACTAACAATAGATGAACGATTAGCAAGTTATATTATCGAAGGAACGAAGCAGGGGCTTACTGAGGACTTACAAAAAGCGCTCGATGAGAACCGAGATCCGCTATCCATCATTAATGGGCCGCTTATGACTGGTATGGATGAAGTAGGCCGGTTGTTTAATAATAATGAGTTAATTGTAGCAGAAGTACTCCAGAGTGCAGAAAGCATGAAGGCTGCTGTGTCTTACTTGGAGCCTTTCATGGAAAGTACAGAAGCTTCAAAAAAGGGGAAAGTGGTACTAGCTACTGTAAAGGGTGATGTACATGATATCGGAAAAAACCTGGTAGAAATTATTTTGTCAAACAATGGATATGAAATTGTAAACTTAGGTATCAATGTTCGCTCCGATGAATTAGTAAAGCAAGTTAAGGAGCAAAAACCAACTATTATTGGCCTTTCTGGATTGCTTGTAAAATCAGCACAGCAAATGGTTTTAACAGCAGAAGATTTAAGAGCTTCAGATATTGACACACCTATTCTTGTAGGCGGTGCAGCTCTTACCCGTAAATTTACTGAAAATCGAATTAGTCCGTCGTATGATGGCATTGTCTTGTATGCAAGCGATGCAATGAATGGATTAGATCTTGCAAATCGTCTTCAGCATGAGGATGCACGTGAATTGTTGCTACAAAAGCAGCAGGAAAAGAAGAAGGCAAGCACGGAGCAAAAGGAAACGACTACGATTACGAAAATGGAAGTAATACCACTTCCAAAGGTGCCAGTACCAGTACCAGATTCTTTGAAAAAGACTGTACTTCGAGATATTCCTGTCTCACAAATTGGACCATTTCTAAATCGACAAATGCTTCTAGGGCACCATCTCGGTTTAAAGGGGAATGTTAAAAAGCTATTAGAAGAGGGCGATGAACGAGCGCTTCAGTTAAATCAGCTTATTGATGATTTATTACGTGAAGGAGAAACTTGGTTACGTCCTAAAGCGGTTTATCAATTTTTTCCTGCACAGTCGGATGGACAGAACATATATATTTACGATCCAGAGGATCATACGAAGATTATTGAAACATTTATATTCCCGAGACAAAAAAAAACACCGGGTAGAACACTTGGGGATTATTTGCATTCCGTAGGTGAAGAAATGGATTATGTTGCGATGTTTTCGGTAACCGTAGGCTCAGGCGTCCGAGAAATTGCTGAAGAGTGGAAAGAAAAAGGGGATTATTTACGTAGTCATGCGATTCAATCGCTTGCTCTTGAACTAGCAGAAGGGTTAGCGGAACGCACACATATGCTTATTCGAGATCGCTGGGGATTTCCTGATGATCCTGATTTGACAATGGAAGAAAGATTCCGCACTAAATATCGGGGCATTCGTGTTTCCTTTGGGTATCCGGCGTGTCCAGAGTTATCTGATCAAGAGAAGTTATTCCGTCTTCTTCATCCAGAAGAAATCGGTATTCACCTTACGGAAGGGTTTATGATGGAGCCAGAAGCTTCTGTGACAGCGTTAGTATTTTCTCATCCAGATGCAAATTATTTTAGCGTTATGTAAAGTTTGTGAAATTTTGTAGCACCTATGTACTATAATAGAAGAGGAGAATTTTCATGCTATCTTCATTGAAAAGTATGAAAATAACAACGATTCAAGTTCTTCTAGTAAGAACGGGATAAAGGAGCTACAAATTTTGAAAACGATAGTGTTTACAGGCGGAGGATCTGCTGGACATGTAACCCCGAACTTAGCACTC
>NZ_JBXKMX010000285.1:0-8866 GCF_056992975.1 Ectobacillus sp.
GTTCTCATCGATAGAAAAACTGTAAGAAAATTTAATTCTAAAGTACACTTTTATCTCATCATCATGATATAATCTTTGCAAATAAAGGGGGAGAGTACTTTGGTGGATGCTTTAGATGTAATTGCAAACCTAGACCGGGTTCTTCCTTACTATCAGGCTATTTTCAGTGCGGATGAGCATATGATCATTGGCTATGAGGTGGTTGGGCGGATGGAGACGGAACAAGGTGTGCAAAGTCTCGGACCTTTCTTTAAAGATGATACGATTCCGGATGAATATCGAATAGAAGTGGATAACGTAGTATTAGAAAAGGCGCTCGGGCAATATTTGCACTCCAATCAATCCTTTTTATTATTTGTGCATCGGAATGCAACGCTTCTTATGAATGACGAGGACGAAAGCTTCTTGGCTATTTTGCATAAGTATGAAAAAAAAGGCGTGCAGTTGCAAAATATTGTTTTGGAAATTACCGAGCATGAATTTAAGGATGATATGGATCAACTCAACCATCGACTTGTCTATTACCGTACATATGGTATTCGTATCGCTATTAATAAAATTGGTCTTGGAATGAGTAATTTAGAACGAATTAGTGTGCTAAATCCTGATATTCTTAAAATTGATGTGACAAACTTACGGCATACTGCAAATTTACAGATGTATCAAGACATTCTCTATTCAATTTCATTGCTTGCACGGCGTATTGGTGCAACTCTTTTATATGAGGATATAGATGCGTTTTATCAGTTACAATATGCATGGCGCAACGGTGGTAGATATTATCAGGGAGATTATTTAAAAGACTTTCTTCCTTATTTTTTACCGGCTGATTTGCTAAAAAATCGTTTGCGAGAAGAGTGCCATGAGTTTATTTCTCACGAGAAGCGAAAGTTAGAGCATTTGTATACTCTAACAGAACAGTTATGTGTGAAAACGGAAGGAATTATTGCTAAGCATAAAAACATAGGAAATACGAACAAATGGCTTCTTGACATTAGTGAAGAAGTGACTGATTGCAGTTTTCGTTTGTATGTTTGCGATGAGGATGGGTTTCAACAATCTGGAAATATAATAAAAGAGAATGGAAAATGGAATTTGCATCCGGAATATATTCTGAAAAACTGGAGCTGGCGTCCTTATTTTTTAGCTAATATTATGACGATGCGCTATGAGAAAAAAGGACGGTTGTCAGATTTGTATGCTGATATTGAAACAGGACAAATGATTCGTACCTTTAGCTTTCCCATTGAAAATAATCAATATTTATTTATTGATTTAACCTATGATTATTTATTTGAGCAGGATGCACTATTTTAGTCAAATTAGTTGGTTTGTAAGATGATATGCAATGATTGCAGATTGTATAAAAACTAGATGAAATAGATCGTCTCAGAGAGCAATACTCTGAATGATGATCTATTTTTTTGTTTATCTCCAGATAAAAGTGGAAATAGTGATAGGTATCAGCAAAAAATGCTTATTCTGTTGTCTATATGTGTAAGGATTTTACGAACGAATGTACATCCATTTAGGAATAAGGATTGCTACAATGAATATAGGACAAGGGGATAGGAGGGGAAGAATGAAAAAATACGGGATATGGCTCGGCTTTTTCTTGCTTCTCGTATATATTATTAGTCAAAGTATGGCTACTGCAATTGGTAATGATGAAAAGATAAACCGAGAGGAACTATTTCAAACGATTCGCAAAGGATATGAAGCACAATATTCGATTCGTGACCAGCACTATTCGGTAGAAAAAATGTATGATATTTTGTCACCATACATTACAGATAACTTTCTTCAAGTATTTACTGATGAAAACCATAGTCGTTCTAAATCATCTGGTGCTCATCTTCTAACAAAGGTTCCGCCCTTTACCTTTACATCAAGTACATTAATTACGTTTGATAAAGAACATCAGTTGGTATATATATATGAACGTAACAATCGTCAATCTCCAGTTTATCAAATTGTAGTTATGCAAAAAGAAAAGGGTATATGGAAAATGGCTTCTTATACGGAGAATGAAACGTTACCTTCAGATATACGTCGCTTAGGCCAAGAATAGGTAAATAAGACCGCTACGTATGCGTAGCGGTCTTATTTACCTGAGTATGATGTAGCAAACAAATAGATTTGCTTCGTATTCAGTTCTTTTTATAATTGAAATTGTTGTAATATTGTGTGGATGATTCATTTTGTAACTTTTTTCGACAAATTTATTGAGTTTCTTCTCTGATAACTGTATCCTAAAGACTGAGGCATTTTTTCAGTTCTGAACGGATAGAATGTCGACTGTTGCAGAAGCTATTCGTAGGAATATAAGAGAAAGGGGAGATTATATGTCTCTACTTCAAGGAATATTATCTCGTCTCGTTAGTTTGAAAGAACAAGGTGAAAACGGTGAAGTTGCACAACGTTATTTCGAAGTAAACGGGGAACGGAAATGCAGTGTTAAATATTTTGATAAAAGTGATACGTATGAATTAGAAGTGTACGAACCTGGTGAAAAGCCACAAGTATATCAGTTCGACAATATAGATATGGTGGCCATCGAAATTTACGATATGATCTCCTAGTCATACATAGAAATGCAGCATCTTTTTAGATGCTGCTTTTTTGTATAGTTTGTATGTAGTTAAGGAAATAATAGGAATAATTCTAATTATCTCAACTGGGAGGAACATAATTTGATACCCACTGTCATTTGCCCGAATTGTGAAAAAAAAGAGAAACTAGATCGCGTATTAGTTGCACAGTCCAATCAAAATGTCATATTTACTTGCCCATTCTGTCGTCTTATCATCCGAAATATTGAAACGAGTAAAGGTTTCTAACATAGAAGTTTCAGTTTGCCCATACAATGAAAGGAAGTCAGTCTTTTAAAGGACGTGATGATATGGGAGAACCTCGATTTTATAATTTATCCGAGCGGAATATGGACTTTGAAATGGTGTTTGATCGCATTTACGAATTTATTACTGTAAATCCGGCCAATACATATCGTCTTTCGATTGGAACGGACTCACAAGCTCATCAATTTGAAACGCGGTTTATAACCGCCATTCATCTTCATCGTGTTGGGAAGGGAGCATGGGGATGTTTACAATCCCGCGTATTACATAGAAAAGTAGAAAGTTTGCGTGAAAAAATTCAGCTTGAAACATATTATAGTCAGCAAACGGCATATTTATTTACTCCTGTCCATTTTGCGAAGCTAATCGAAGTCATTTATCCCTATCAGCAGGAAGGAGGGACCTTATCTATGGAAATTCATTTAGATATTGGTCACGACGGCTTAACAAGGGAATTTATTATGGATATGACGGCTCGCATCACCTCAATGGGTCTTACTCCAAGAATCAAACCGGATTCTTATACAGCATTTAGCTATGCAAACCGATATACAAAATAGAAAATTAAAAATTTTCATTCTATTAAATTTGGTTAAACTTCTATATAATAGGATATAGATTCTAATAAGTAGGGGGAGAGCATGAGTATAATGAATAAACAGTATGTATACTTAACCGATGAGGAACAAACTCTATTGCTCCATGTGTTGTTTCAACAAAACTATGCAACTGAGCTGTTAGCTTGTGAATTAGCAGATATGGAAAGCGGCCTAAAACCTACAGATATGAATCATTACAGAAAAGTAACTATGCTATTTGATAGGCTGAAAGAAGCTGAATGATGACTACCATGACCGGTAGTCATTTTTTTCGATGATGTGATAGAATTGTATTGATAAGGGATTATTTTGAAAACGCTATCATATAGATACAGTATAGAGTTAGGGAAGGAGAGTGTAGCAATGATTAGTTTACCGACCGAGGAATTTAAACAAATATTTGTGAAAGATTTAGTCATATCTGCTGAGAAGGTGGCTCATGTGCAAGTGACAAATAGTTTACAGCATGCCTTGCTTGTGCTTGTGAAATCAGGTTACTCTGCTATACCAGTATTAGATACTACGTATAAGCTGCATGGGTTAATTAGTACATCAATGATTTTAGATCGGATATTAGGTTTAGAGCGAATAGAATTTGAAAAACTTGAGAATATGAAAGTAGAAGAAGTTATGAATACAAATATTCCTAGATTACATCTAGATGAGACATTTGCAACCGGATTAGAAGCGGCTATTAATCATCCTTTCGTCTGTGTTGAAAGCGAGGAAGGATTATTTGAAGGTATTGTAACAAGAAGAGCAATACTTAAGCTTTTAAATAAAAAAATTCGTCGATATAATAAATAAGAAGAAATGAAAAAGAAAATAACCAAATGATTGAATATGGGTAACACCTACTTATTGATTTAGGAGGAATCGTTTTGCAACTCGATGATTTTCGGATGATCGTTATCTTAGCACAAGAGCTGAATATGAGGAAGGCAGCGGAACTACTGTTTGTATCCCAGCCAGCCCTAAGTCAGCGCCTACAATCGATGGAAAAGCATTGGGGAATGCGATTCTTTGTTCGTTCTCAGAAAGGGTTAACCATTACACCTGAAGGAGAAAAAATAACGGCATATGCACAGGATATTTTGCAAAAGGAAGAAGATATTAAAAATGAGCTAACCTCCTTACACGCAAAAACCCACGGCACACTCAAAATCGCTGTAGCGTCCATTATTGGACAATATTGGCTGCCTCGTGTTTTGAAAATGTTTGTAGAAAAATACCCTCTCGTGCAAATATCCTTATTTACAGGTTGGAGTAGTGATGTACAAAGACATTTTTATGATGGGGATGTACATGTTGCCATTTTGCGAGGTTCACAAGATTATTTAGGGAAAAAATGGCATGTTTTAACTGATGAGATGTACCTGGTCGATACCGAAATCTCAGATGAAAGCTTACTGAAAGATACGAGCAAGCCGTTTATACAGTTTAAAAGTGACTCTACTTACTACTCTCAAATTCAGAGCTGGTGGTATGCAAAATTTTTATATCCACCTAAACGAACGATTATTGTTGACCAAATTGAAACGTGTAAACAGCTTGTTCTACATGGAATTGGTTATGCTATTTTACCTCAAACGGTACTTAAAGGAGTAGACGAAGATATTTTTAAGCTCCCTCTTTCAGTGGATGGAAAAAGTCTTACACGAGAAACGTGGCTTCTGGTGAAGGATGCTGCACTAGAATTAAAGCAAGTAGAAGCATTTATCGATCTTGTTAAGCGATTTTCGGATACAAATGCATATTAATTTAAAAAAAAGGGCTTACATTCTTGCCGATTATCATTCACTTTGATAGAGTATCAGTATCAGCTAATTAGGAGGAGACAACAAAATGAAAACTATGGATGCAAACGAAATTATTTCTTTTATACAAAATAGTACGAAAAAAACACCGGTTAAAGTATACATAAAAGGACAATTGAAAGATATTACCTTTCCGAAAGATGTACAAGCCTTCGTATCAAAAAAAGCAGGTGTCTTGTTTGGAGAATGGGATGAGATCAAAGCAGTGCTTGAAAGTGAATCTATTACAGATTATGTGGTAGAAAACGATCGTCGTAATTCTGCACTTCCTTTATTAGATACAAAAGGTATCAAAGCACGTATTGAGCCAGGTTCTATTATCCGTGATCAAGTTGAAATTGGTGATAATGCTGTCATTATGATGGGAGCTGTAATTAATATTGGCGCTGTCATTGGAGAAGGAACCATGATTGATATGAATGCCGTACTTGGTGGTCGTGCAACCGTTGGGAAAAACTCACATATAGGTGCAGGAGCCGTGCTTGCTGGTGTCGTTGAACCCCCTTCTGCTCAGCCTGTTATCGTGGGTGATGGTGTTTTAATTGGTGCTAATGCAGTTGTACTAGAAGGAGTTACTGTCGGAAACGGTGCTGTTGTAGCTGCTGGTGCGATTGTGACAGAGGATGTACCAGCCAATACTGTAGTCGCTGGTGTTCCAGCCCGCGTAATTAAACAAATTGATGAAAAAACAAAATCAAAGATAGAAATTAAGCAGGAGCTTCGTCAACTTAATCCTGAACAATAAAGAAAATAGTAGTATTATTCCTCATTTATTGCTTATGGCAAGAAAAGGAAGAGAATGCTTACGAAAAATAGACCGTTCATCGTATCTTGTCCAGTAATGTAAGATCAGTGACGGTCTATTTTTCATTTATTACGATAAATGTTTAAAAAGGATGGCGAATACAATGGATCTAATTACAATTCGTAGAGATTTACACCAAATACCTGAGTTAGGATTTCGGGAATATAAAACACAACAGTATTTGCTTGAGTTTATAAATAAACTTCCGAAAGAACGTATAGAGGTTGAATTATGGAAAACGGGAATTCTTGTAAAAGTACATGGTCGTAATCCTGAAAAAATAATAGGATACCGTACGGATATAGATGGACTTCCCATTACAGAAGAAACAGGTTATTCGTTTCAGTCGACCCATGAAGGCTATATGCATGCATGTGGACATGATTTTCATATGACGATTGCCTTAGGAGTACTAGATGCGCTTGTTCATTCTCCTATTGATGATGATGTACTATTTGTTTTTCAACCTGCTGAAGAAGGACCAGGCGGAGCGAAACCGATGATTGCTAGTGAACCATTTCAAATGTGGAAACCGGATATGATGATAGCACTTCATATTGCACCGGAATATCCAACTGGTACGATAGCCACTCGGCAGGGGTTACTCTTTGCCAATACATCTGAGTTATTTATTGATTTAAAAGGAAAGGGAGGGCATGCAGCTTATCCTCATAAAGCGAATGACATGGTAGTCGCTGCTAGCCACCTTGTGACACAGATGCAATCCATTGTTAGCCGAAATATTGATCCGCTTGATTCAGCAGTAGTTACAATTGGAAAAATAACAGGTGGAATGGTACAAAATAGCATTGCTGAAACAGCACGGTTAGAAGGAACGATGCGTACGTTATCATCAACATCTATGAAGCAAGTAAAGAAAAGATTAGAGGCTATTATAAAGGGGATAGAGACTGCATTTGAATGTAAGGCTGTTGTCGACTACGGAGCAAATTATTATCAAGTGAATAACAACAAAGAGTTAACGGAAGAGTTTATGAAATTTGCAAATCAATTAGAGGATAGCAGTGTAGTTAATTGTAATGCATCCATGACCGGGGAAGATTTCGGTTATATGCTACAAGAAATACCAGGATTCATGTTCTGGCTAGGGGTACAATCGGAGTATGGACTTCATCATAGTAAGCTTCGCCCTAGTGAAGAAGCTATTCCAAAGGCAGTATCTGTATTAACACAATATTTGCAGTTTAAGGGAAATAGGTAGCAATGTGTTATCTGTTTTTTTAAATAGCATGCTAATCATATGCATAATTTGTATAGCAATAGCACAATACTTTATACTGGAGAAGTAAAATGGAAGATTTCTTTATTTTATAATAATTATTAAATAATATTGACTTCAATATATTTCTTCTTATATAATATGCATGTAAATAAAAAAAATGGAGGTTGATACATATGGCAGAACGTTTAGTAGCAAAGCAAGCACCACGTTTTGAAATGGAAGCTGTATTGCCCAATAAGCAATTTGGAAAAGTAAGCCTTGAAGAAAATATGAAGGCTGGAAAATGGACTGTACTTTTCTTTTATCCAATGGATTTCACTTTCGTATGTCCAACTGAAATTATTGCAATTTCCCAACGCTATGATGAATTCGAAGACCTTGATGCTGAAGTAATTGGGGCATCTACTGATACAATCCATACTCATTTAGCATGGATTAATACAGATGTAAAAGATAATGGGATTGGTCAATTGAACTACCCTTTAGCTGCTGATCATAATCAATCAGTTGCTCGTGATTATGGTGTTTTAATTGAAGAGGAAGGTATTGCGCTTCGTGGATTATTTATTATCAATCCGGAAGGTGAATTAGTCTATCAAGTAGTACATCACAATAACATTGGACGTGAAGTTGATGAAGTTATTCGCGTTCTACAAGCTCTTCAAACAGGTGGACTTTGCCCTGCAAACTGGAAGCCAGGACAAGCTACATTAAAAGTTTAAGAGCAATGTTCTTTCGAAAGGTCTAACTTTATTGTTAGACCTTTTCTTGTATACAAATTAATTTTGTTTAAAAGAATCGCTAGTATAGGTTGAAAGGAGAATTGTTCTTGAAATTACGCGATGAAATGCCTTCTTTAGTTGGAGAGACAGCTATATTGAATGGAGAAGTAAAACGTGATGAATTGATTGGGGATAAGCCAACATTAATCCATTTTTGGTCGATTAGTTGCCATTTATGCAAGGAAGCAATGCCTAGTGTGAATGAATTTAGAGATCAATATAAAGATAAGTTAAACGTTGTATCGGTGCATATGCCTCGTTCTGAAAAAGATTTAGATGTAGAAGATGTAAAGAAGGCAGCTGCTGAGCATGGTATAACACAGCCTATCTTAGTGGATAATGAACATAAAATTACAGATGAATTCCAGAATCAATACGTTCCAGCCTATTATGTCTTTGATAAAAGTGGTGTCCTTCGCCATTTTCAAGCAGGTGGGAGTGGAATGAAAATGTTAACAAACCGGGCCATGCGTGTTCTAGAAGACGCAGAACAGGAATAATTTGAATGATGTGAAACGCCACTAAAGTAAGGGATTCACGGCATTTCCCTAGCTATAACTTATTATTTATTTAAGAGAGGATGCGTTCATTTACCCTCTCTTTTTTTATTACAATTATCTACGTTCAGTCTAAAAGGAAGTATGAAGTCATGTCACGGGATTATGCAATTTTAGTTAGATAATCGTCAAATATTGAACGGGGCTTTTTCTAATCAGCGTTTATACATGAATGTAGATAGTATAACAGTAGCGAGAAATCTTA
>NZ_JBXKMX010000286.1:0-1885 GCF_056992975.1 Ectobacillus sp.
GAGCTAAGGGGATTTCACTTGAAACAAACAATTTACATGGTGTAAGCTCTTTACCATAGAATGCTGCCGTTTTTTTAGCAATTTGAACTATATAGTTTTGGTCATCTTTTGGGAAAATAGCCATCTCTTCACTCAATGGATTAACTTCCCAGTTGTCTGAAATAGACCCGTATAATTCTAAATAAAGCCCTAGGGCCATCCCCATCGAATCAAAGCCTGGTCCAAGGTTCGCGGTGCTTGCCGGTACACGAATTAAAAACATATCTGCCTCACTCATACTTGTTTCACTCCCTGAAGATGTTCAATTATTACTTGTTCATCCATTGGAAGCAATGTTGGAGTAATAGAGCTTGTATCAACAGCAGTATTCGGATCTTTTAATCCATTTCCTGTTAACACACATACGATTTGACTGCCTTTTTTAATTTCGCCAGTTCTTAATTGCTTGATTACACCGGCAATACTTGCACATGAAGCTGGCTCAGCGAATACACCTTCTTCACTCGCTAATAAGTGGTATGCTTCTAAGATTTGTTCGTCTGATACTTCGTCAATTTTACCGTTTGATTCTTGTGCTGCTTCAACAGCTGTTTTCCAGCTAGCTGGATTTCCGATTCGAATAGCTGTTGCAATGGTTTCTGGATTTTCAAATACACGATTATGAACAATCGCCGCTGAACCTTCTGCTTCAAATCCTCTCATTTCTGGAAGACCTGTTTGCTTACTCGCATTGTATTCTTTAAAACCTTTCCAGTAAGCAGTAATATTTCCTGCATTCCCTACTGGAAGTGCTACAATATCTGGTGCAGAGCCTAAAGTATCACAGATTTCAAATGCTGATGTTTTTTGACCTTCGATACGATATGGGTTTACTGAGTTTACTAGCGCAATTGGTGATTTGGCACTAATATTACGAACAATTTCAAGTGCATTATCAAAGTTACCGTCAATGGCTACAATTTCTGCACCATACATAACAGCTTGAGCAAGTTTACCCATTGCAATCTTCCCATTAGGAATCACTACGATACATCGTAATTTTGCACGTGCTGCATAAGCTGCAGCTGCAGCGGATGTATTTCCTGTTGAGGCACAAATAATCGTGTCTGCACCATCTTCAATGGCTTTTGCAACAGCAAATACCATACCTCGATCCTTGAATGATCCTGTAGGGTTTGCACCTTCATATTTAACATATAGTTCAACACCAAATTGTTCAGATAAATTGGAACATGTAATAAGTGGTGTATTTCCTTCTAAAAGGGTTAATTCAGGTGTATTTTCAGTTACAGGTAAAAACTCTCTGTATTCCTTGATTAGACCTTGCCAACTCACTTATTATTCTCTCCTTCAACACGATATGTGCTTTTTATTTCTTTAACCCTATCATAATCATTCAGGTTTTGATTGATTTTCTCAAAAGCGTCAATCGATGCTGTATGTGTAACTAAAACAAGCTCAGAAGAATCCTTTTGCTTAGTTGGAAGTTGGAGAATTTTATCAAATCCAACACCATGTTCAGCAAATATATTTGTAATTTTCGCTAAAACTCCTACTTCATCCTTAACGGTTAGACGTAAAAAGAACTTCGCAAAAATCTCGGAAGGACTTTTCAACGCTTTCTTGAATTGAGGGGCAATGGCACTACGACCATTCACACCTAATCCCATATTTTTCACTACGGCAACTAAATCGGATACAACTGCAGTTGCTGTTGGAAGACTTCCTGCTCCCGGACCATAGAACATCGTTTCTCCGATGGCTTCTCCGTATACATAAACCGCATTGTATTCATTGTTCACAGAAGCTAAAGGATGCGTATCAGGTAATAATGACGGTTGTACGCTTACTTCTACTTTATCATCATCTGTTCTTGAAGCCACCC
>NZ_JBXKMX010000287.1:0-11066 GCF_056992975.1 Ectobacillus sp.
GTTGACCAGATGCCATACGGCGGTGTAAAGGATAGTGGAATTGGACGTGAAGGCATTAAATATGCAACGGAAGATATGACAGAAGTAAAATTAGTTTGTTTTAATCGAAATATGTAAGATAAGTAGAAAGGCCCTTGAGATGATTCTCAAGGGCTTATTTTAATTGCTTCTGATCATTACGACTGAGTAAAATGTGCTGAGGCAGACCTAACAAAAAAGAATATACTGTATTTAAATTTAAATAATGTGTAAGAAAATCTGACAATAAAAATAAACAAAAACGTAATTAATGGTATTGTGAAAAAAGAAAGAGGGTAGTTCTATAATTGTTTCCTATGTACGCATTTTATTTTTTGAATTTTAAAAAAATAAATGGGCGGATCTTCGAAGGTGAGAGGGATATAAATGAATATGATGTTGGAACAGCGCCAAGTTCAAAAGCTAATGTTAACTCCAGAATTAAGACAAGCCATTACTATTTTGCAGTTTTCATCTGTTGAACTTTTTGAATATGTTCATGAAGCTTGTAATGAAAATCCTGTACTTCAGATTAAGACGAAAAAAGAATATACAAGGGATTTAATAGATTTTGCACCTGCTAAAGAGGATACTTCGTTAGAAGCTTATCTTATGGAGCAAGTTATGTTGATTCCCCTTTCTATAGAAGAAGAATTGGTATTTAAATATTTAATACGAAACCTTGATGAGCGAGGCTGGCTTGTCCTTTCCTCTGAAGATATTATGAATGAGTATGATGTGAATAGAGAAGTAATATCCAATATGATTTCACTGTTGCAACAATTAGAGCCGGCTGGAGTAGGTGCTCGTACTATGATTGAATGTCTCACAATTCAAATGGAACGTGCTGGGGGTTTTCCTTCCTTTGGCTTCGACATCCTTACTGGGCATTTTGAAAATCTCACGAAAAGAAAATTTCAACGAATTGCAACAGCGCTCTCGATTTCGGTAGAAGATGTGCAAAATTTTGTAGATCGACTTAAAATATTGCATCCAAGACCGGCAGCTGGTTTTAGCGTTGATCCCATTGAGTATATATCACCAGATGTAATCCTGGATGTATACGAGGATTACGTAGAAGTACGTTCCAATCAAGAGAGTATCCCGGCGGTTACAGTAAATAGATTATATGCTAACTCTTATGAAAACCTTGATCATAATGCAACTGTTTATGTGAATGATTGTTTTCGAAAGGCGAACCAGTTACTTAAAAATATTCAGCAACGCAAGGAAACCATCTGTAAAGTAACAAAAGCGATTGCTGAGTATCAATTCGGGTTTTTTAAAAATAATGAGCCCCTTCAGCCAATGACATTGCATGATATTGCACAAAAAGCAAATGTTCATGAATCAACTGTGAGTCGTGTTACACATAATAAGTATGTGCAAACTCCGCGGGGGGTGTTCGAATTAAAATCCTTTTTCTCAAAGGGAATCTTATCTGTAGATGGTTCTTCCTCGTCCCCTGTAGGCATTAAAGAAAAAATAAAAGTTATTATTATGAAGGAAGACAAGGGTAGTCCGATCTCTGATGAAAAATTATTAGTTTATTTACGAGAGCAAGGCATTATAATTTCGCGTCGAACGATTGCGAAATATAGAGCAGAGTTATCGATTCCATCTTCTGCAAAGCGAAAACGATTTGGATAGAATTGTGAATTGGTTAATGTAGTACAAAGAAAAGGCTCGTTTGTTCGGGAATAACAAGGATTTTAAGATGTAACATACTGGAAATGTACGGAATTTCTATTGTTTTTACTAGAATTCAGGTAAAAAAAGTAGACAATCATCTAAGAACAAATGGTAAAATGAATGAGTATTCTTAATTTTTAATGTGAATAGAGACTAGGGGGCTCCGCAAGATGAATAATGAAACAGGTACGAATCGCGTAAAGCGCGGTATGGCAGAAATGCAAAAAGGCGGCGTGATTATGGACGTCGTAAATGCTGAGCAAGCAAAAATTGCTGCAGAAGCAGGTGCTGTAGCAGTTATGGCATTAGAACGAGTTCCGGCTGATATACGTGCAGCGGGCGGTGTAGCACGTATGGCTGATCCAACGATTATTGAAGAAGTAATGAATGCGGTTTCGATTCCAGTAATGGCAAAATGCCGGATTGGTCATATTGTTGAAGCTCGTATTATTGAGTCGTTAGGTGTAGACTACATCGACGAAAGTGAAGTACTTACACCTGCGGATGAAGTATTCCATTTAAATAAGAGTGAATATACAGTTCCGTTTGTATGTGGTTGCCGTGATTTAGGCGAAGCTGCGCGCCGTATTGGAGAAGGAGCTTCTATGCTTCGTACAAAGGGTGAGCCTGGAACAGGTAACATCGTGGAAGCAGTTCGTCATATGCGTAAAGTTAATGCAGAAGTGAGACAACTTGTAGGTATGCGTGAAGAAGAAATCATGACATATGCAAAAACACTTGGTGCTCCATACGAAGTACTTCTTGAAATTAAACGTTTAGGCCGTTTGCCAGTTGTTAACTTTGCAGCGGGCGGTGTATCTACTCCAGCTGATGCAGCATTAATGATGCAATTAGGAGCAGACGGTGTATTTGTAGGATCTGGTATTTTCAAATCAGAAAACCCTGCTAAGTTCGCTGCAGCAATCGTGGAAGCTACAACACATTATGAAGATTATGAACTAATTGCTCACTTATCAAAAGGATTAGGCAATCCAATGAAGGGCATAGAAATTTCTTCTTTACTTCCAGATCAACGCATGCAAGAGCGCGGCTGGTAAGAGAGGATCCTACCTATGACTACGATTGGTGTGTTAGGACTTCAAGGTGCAGTTCGTGAGCATGTGAAAGCGATTGAATGGGCAGGAGCAAAGGCAGTTGTTGTAAAAAAGGTAGAGCAGCTTGCTGAAATCGACGGACTGATTTTGCCTGGCGGTGAAAGCACAACAATGCGTCGTTTGATTGATAAATATGAATTTATGCAACCATTGCGACAATTTGCAGAAGATGGAAAGCCAATGTTTGGAACATGTGCAGGTATGATTCTACTCGCAAAAAATTTAGTTGGCTATGAACCACATTTAGGTGTGATGGATATTACGGTTGAACGAAACGCTTTCGGTAGACAGAAGGATAGCTTTGAGGCTGCTCTTTCTATTAAAGGTGTTGGCGATGATTTTATCGGTGTATTCATTCGCGCTCCATATGTGGTTAGCGTTGAGGATAACGTTGAAGTACTATCAATGCATGACGGCCGTATTGTTGCAGTACGACAAGATCAATTTTTAGCAGCTTCTTTTCATCCGGAATTAACGGACGACTACCGTGTTACAGCATATTTTGTGAAAATGGTCGAAGAAGCAAAGGCGAAAAAAGTCGTATAAGTCACTTGAAAGTTGTCAATGATTATAGTACATTGATGGTAAAGTTATACGTAAAAGCAATGATAGGAACTAGTAGCAGGACTGTTTTTTAGCAGAGAGTCGGTGGCTGGTGAAAACCGATAATGACGGCTTGTGAATCCATCCTAGAGTGGAATACGAAAGCGTAAAGTAAGTATTTCCGGTGAAGAGCCGTTATCATCCAGCTAAAGAGGAAAGCGATATGCTTTCAATTAGGGTGGCAACGCGGGTAAACTCCCGTCCCTTGTAAGAGGGACGGGAGTTTTTTGTGTTCTATTTTAAAAAAGGAGGATGTACAAATGCTTGATATTAAATATTTACGTGCGAATTTTGAAGAAGTAAAAGCGAAGCTTCAACATCGCGGGGAGGATTTAAGTGAGTTTGATCGTTTTGAAGAATTAGATCAAAAACGTAGAGAGTTATTGGTGAAAACCGAAGAACTAAAAAGCAAGCGCAATGAGGTATCTGGTCAAATCTCTGTGTTAAAGCGTGAGAAAAAGAATGCTGATGATCTCATCGTGCAAATGCGTGAAGTAGGGGACAATATTAAAGCCTTAGATGAAGAGCTTCGCGTTGTTGAGGAAGATTTACAACATATTCTTTATACGATTCCAAATATTCCGCATGAATCTGTTCCTGTTGGCGATACAGAAGATGAGAATATTGAAATTCGTAAATGGGGCGAAATTCCGCAGTTTACCTTTGAAGCAAAGGCACACTGGGATCTTGCAACCGGTTTAGATATTATTGATTTTGAACGTGCAGCAAAGGTAACCGGAAGTCGTTTTGTATTCTATAAAGGCTTAGGTGCTAAATTAGAACGTGCGCTTATTAGCTTCATGCTTGATTTACATACAGAGGAGCACGGTTACAAAGAAATTTTGCCGCCGTACATGGTAAATCGTGATAGCATGACAGGAACAGGACAGCTTCCGAAATTTGAAGAAGATGCTTTTCTTATTGAAAGTAATGATTATTTCTTAATTCCAACTGCTGAGGTTCCTGTTACAAACATGCACCGCGATGAAATCTTGAGCGCGGACGAATTACCGATTAAATATGCAGCGTATAGCGCATGCTTTCGCTCTGAGGCTGGTTCTGCCGGACGTGATACACGAGGATTGATTCGTCAGCATCAGTTTAATAAAGTAGAGCTTGTGAAATTTGTAAAGCCTGAAGATTCTTATGCAGAGCTAGAAAAGCTTACAAATGATGCAGAACGCGTGCTGCAATTGTTAAAGCTTCCTTATCATGTGCTAAGTATGTGTACGGGGGATTTAGGATTTACTGCTGCGAAAAAATATGACATCGAAGTATGGATTCCAAGTCAAGGAATTTACCGTGAGATTTCTTCTTGCAGTAATTTTGAAGGTTTCCAAGCAAGACGTGCCAACATTCGCTTCCGCCGCGAGTCAAATGCAAAGCCAGAACATGTGCATACGTTAAATGGATCTGGTCTCGCAATTGGACGTACAGTAGCAGCAATATTAGAAAACTATCAACAAGAAGACGGCTCTGTTATTATTCCGGAAGTACTACGACCATATATGAGAAATAGAGATATGATTAAATAACGTAAGACACTACAATACAAATAAAAAAAGAAGGGAAACTTCCTTCTTTTTTTATTTGAAAAATACTTGACCAAACAGCCGGAATTCGATATAATCATTCTTGTCAATATGGAGGAATACCCAAGTCTGGCTGAAGGGATCGGTCTTGAAAACCGAGAGGCGGTGCAAGCCGCGCGGGGGTTCGAATCCCTCTTCCTCCTCCATTAACAACTGACAACAGCGCATATAAGTGGAGATTGAAAAACTCGTTACAAAGCTGTAGCGAGTTTTTAGTTATGAATAGCGTTAGGAAGTGAAAGTAATACAATGGATCTTCTCATACAAACGATTCCGTTAGAAGGAAAAACAATATATTATGTGCAATGTCCAACGTGTAAAAAGGATCGAATATTAAATAGCATATCTAATGTTAGTAATATTGTGAGCGAAGAAACGTATCGGCACCTTTGTGGATGCCGTTGTCAGACGAAAAAAGCACAGGTTAGTCACCGTGCAAAACTGACAGCTGTATTGGATGGAAAAGAAATGACTGTTAAGGAAATTGCATCTATTTACCAACTGAGTCCAAGTACGATTCGTAATCGTATTCATGCTGGTAAATCAGGTAAAGACTTAGTTGCACCTACAAAACGTTCAGCTAAAAAATTAAATTAAAAAATCCCGTGTGTAACGCGGGATTTTTTGTTTATTTCGATAGCTTTTTTGTATGTTGCAGCAAGTTACCGATTTTTTCAATAACTGGTTCGATCGAGCGGTGTTCGTGTATGACGTCGTATTCATTGATGTTTAGACGTAATACAGGACATGCATTAAAATTATTAATCCAGTCCTCATAGCGCTCGTGCATTTCTTTCCAATATGATACTGGGGTATTTTGTTCCATAGAGCGTCCCCGTGCCTTTATGCGCTGGATGATATCATCAAACGATCCTTCTAAGTAAATTAACAGATTCGGATGAGGGAAGTAAGGTGTCATAACCATTGCATCAAATAAATTTTTGTAGGTGTCGTAATCTGTTTCAGTCATTGTTCCCTTTTCAAAATGCATTTTTGCAAAAATCCCTGTATCTTCATAGATAGAGCGATCTTGTACAAATCCTCCGCCATATTCAAATATTCGTTTCTGTTCCTTAAAACGCTCTGCCAGAAAGTAAACTTGTAGATGGAAACTCCAACGAGTGAAATCTTCGTAAAATTTATCTAAATAAGGATTGCTATCTACTTTTTCTAAGGATGTACGGAATCCAAGCGCTTGTGCAAGAGCGTTCGTCATAGTGGATTTACCTACCCCGACGGTTCCGGCGATTGTAATGATGGCATCGCTAGGGATATGATATGTTTGTCGTACGTTCATTCCTGCAAAATCTCCTTTATTAATGTTTGTTATATAATATTTTCCGATAAATCAAAACGAACAAAAAATCAAAACAGGACAATTGTAGCATAGGAAAGGATAGAATAGGGGCGAATGGATTTAAAAAAATATGGAAAATTAGAACTTTTTTACGTTTGTCTTATCTAATGAAGTAGTTGTCATTATCCTATACGAGTACATACATGAGTAAACTATGAAAAAACTGATATTTTCCATAAATCAACATTGCAAACATGCGGAAAGGAAGGAAAATATGGAAGATGAAAACTATATGAAGATGGCGATAGCGGAAGCGGAAAAAGCGCGAAGCTTGGAGGAAGTGCCGATTGGAGCGATTATTGTTTATAAAGGGGAGGTAATAAGTAAAGCGCATAATTTACGTGAAACCGAGCAACGTTCGATTGCGCATGCGGAATTATTGGCAATCGATGAAGCATGCCGAAAGCTTGGGACTTGGCGATTGGAGGATGCTACGCTTTATGTTACATTAGAACCTTGTCCAATGTGTGCAGGTGCAATTGTTTTATCGCGTGTTAAGCGAGTTGTTTATGGTGCGAGTGATCCAAAAGGAGGCTGCGCAGGCACACTGATGAATTTGCTTGAGGAAGAACGGTTTAATCACCAAGCGGAAGTGGTTAGTGGGGTTTTACAGGAAGAGTGCGGCGCAATGCTTTCTAGTTTTTTTCGTGATATTCGAAAAAAACGCAAACAAAAAGACCTAAATATTGGAACCTGATGACAAGTTGCTTTTTGCATGTAAAACAGTTATACTAATTATGCCTTCATTGAGGCAACTAAATATTGGTTCTAACTTTGCCGTGCTAGGCGGGGATGTAGCGGCGCCCTGTACTCGCAATCCGCTCTAGCGAGGCTGAATTCCTTTTAGAGGTTATTTTGCTGTAAGGTCTGCCTTGCGCAAGTAGTGTTGATGTTTGGGTCCTGCGCAACGAGAATCTGTGAACCTTGTCAGATCCGGAAGGAAGCAGCAATAAGCAGAAACTCTCGTGTGCCGCGGGAGTGCCTGAACGGAGCTAACTACGTAAGTAACGCTTATGGCAGATAATCGACGGAAGGTGCACGGCAGTTATATACAAACATACAAAGTCCACTTTAGTAAGTGGGCTTTTTTGTTGTTGTAACGAAAAGAAACTAGTAAATAGGAAACATACTCTCTGCTTGATTCCGCATTGGAATACATAACCGGAATAAGGTATAATATGATAAGTTAAAACTGTTTGAAGGAGGCCCTATTTTCGTGTCATATCAGGCGCTTTACCGAACTTGGAGGCCGCAACGATTTGAAGATGTGGTCGGTCAACAACATGTAACGAAGACGTTACAAAATGCCCTTCTTCAAGATAAAGCATCCCACGCTTATTTATTCTCTGGTCCGCGTGGAACAGGAAAAACAACTATTGCGAAAGTATTTGCAAAAGCTTTGAACTGTGAGCATGCGCCGACGGAAGAGCCTTGCAATGAATGTATAGCCTGTAAGGGTATTACCAATGGATCCATAGCGGATGTATTGGAAATTGACGCTGCCTCAAATAATGGGGTAGATGAAATTCGAGATATACGTGACAAAGTCAAATATGCACCGAGCTCTGTCCGTTATAAAGTGTATATCATTGATGAAGTGCATATGCTTTCCATTGGAGCGTTTAATGCATTATTAAAAACGTTGGAAGAGCCGCCGAAGCATGTAATATTTATATTGGCAACAACAGAGCCTCATAAGATTCCGCCGACCATTATTTCAAGATGCCAAAGATTTGAATTTCGGAAAATTTCTGTTGGGGATATTGTAGAACGTCTGCATACTGTTGTTTATAATGAAGGAACAGAGGTAAATGAAGAAGCACTGCATATAGTAGCAAGAGCTGCTGAAGGCGGTATGAGAGATGCACTAAGTATACTCGATCAGACGATTTCATATAGCCAAGGTAGTGTAACGGTAGACGATGTTCTAGCTGTGACTGGTTCAGTAGGGCAAAAGCAACTTGGTCAGTTAGCGACATGCATATATGAGAATGAAGTTTCTGAAGCGTTGCGGGTTGTAGATGATATGATGAATAAAGGGAAAGACCCCCTTCGATTTATGGAAGATTTCATTTATTACTTTCGCGATTTGCTTTTATTTCAAACCTCATCTCATATGGAAGATTTACTAGATCGTGTAATTGTAGATGAGCAATTTCAAGAGTTAAGTAGCAAAATGGAAGCTGAATTAATATATGAAGTTATTCATACACTTAGCAAGAGCCAGCAAGATATGAAATGGACAAATCATCCACGGGTCTTCCTTGAAGTCGTCATTGTAAAGCTTTGTCAGATGAAAAAGATAGACAATTTACAAGTAGTCATGAAGCGGTTAGAGGAAATGGAACAAGAAATGACTCGCCTCCGCAGTGGTATTCCTGCATCGCAAGAATCACATACAATTGAACAGAAAAAAAGTACAAAGCCAGTTCGTGCTATGGGTATTCGTTTGCCAATGGGACGTATTCACGAGGTTTTGAAAAAGGCGACAAGAAAAGATTTAGAGCAACTTAAATCATCTTGGGGAAATGTGTTAGAACAGCTTAAAGCGAAGAGCAAAGTGTCGTATGCTGTGCTACTGGAAAATAGTGAACCAGTAGCGGCTTCTACTGATTCCTATATTCTTGCCTTTCAATTTGATATTCATTGTAAAATGGCAAGTGAGAATGAAGATGGAATTATTACAACAGAACAAATTTTGTCTGCTTCACTTGGAAAAAAACTGCATATGATTGCTATTCCAAAGTCGGAATGGGCAAAGATTCGTGAGGATTTTCTGCATAGTGAACCAACGGAAGAAGTAAAAGAAGTAAAAGAAGACCCTATAATTGAAGAGGCCATTAAATTGGTGGGGGAACAATTTGTTGAAATAAAAGAATAGTACTGGAGGAATCGAGAATGAATCGTGGTATGGGAAATATGAATAATATGATGAAGCAAATGCAAAAGATGCAAAAGAAAATGCAAGAGGCACAAGAGGAACTGTTACAAAAAACAGTAGAAGGTACAGCTGGTGGCGGAATGGTAACGGTGGTTGTAAGTGGTGGTAAGCAAATTCTTGAAGTGAATATAAAGGAAGAGGTAGTAGATCCTGAAGATATTGAAATGCTACAAGATCTTGTATTGGCTGCAACGAATGATGCTTTGAAAAAAGTCGATGATTTAACAAATTCAACAATGGGACAATTTACAAAAGGGATGAACTTACCAGGTGGTCTTTTCTAGGAGGCAAATTTCATGCATTATCCAGAGCCTATTTCAAAGTTGATTGACAGCTTCATGAAACTTCCTAGTGTTGGACCAAAGACGGCGGTTCGTCTTGCGTTTTTTGTTTTAAATATGAAGGAAGATGATGTATTAGATTTTGCAAAGGCACTTGTAAATGCAAAACGAAATCTAACGTATTGTTCGGTTTGTGGGCATATTACAGACAAGGATCCTTGCTATATTTGTGATGATTCGCACCGAGATCAGTCAGTCATTTGTGTGGTGCAGGAGCCTAAAGATGTCATTGCTTTAGAGAAAATGAAGGATTTTGTAGGGGTATATCATGTTCTTCATGGAGCTATCTCTCCAATGGAAGGGATTGGTCCTGAAGATATTCGGATTCCAGAACTATTGAAACGTCTTCATGATGATACTGTCCAGGAAGTCATCTTAGCTACGAATCCGAATATTGAAGGAGAAGCAACGGCTATGTATATTTCTCGGCTCTTAAAGCCAACAGGCCTTAAAGTGACACGTATTGCTCATGGTCTTCCTGTAGGGGGAGATTTAGAATACGCAGATGAAGTGACACTTTCTAAAGCTCTCGAAGGTCGAAGAGAGATATAACAGCAGGGGGAAATACGATGTTCTTTCATAAAAAAGGATACTTACGAAATGAATATGATCAGAAACTGATAACGTTGCTTGGCAATCTAAAGGAAGATTGGCTTCGCCAAAAACGTATATTGGATCAAAGTGTAGAGCCGTCTGAAGACCTTCTATATTATGTTCATCTTTCTGAAGCCAAGTACTTTTACATGTTAAAACAGGCAAAGTATAGAAAATTAAAAATGATGAATTTTACGAAGTGATATCCGAATTCGGATATCACTTCGTTTTAAGAATGGTCTTTTTTTTTGCCTCAGCCATACATATATAGTACAAGATGTATGGGAGGGAAGAAAGTGGACCATATTCTGATTATATCTGTTATTGTTGGGTGTATTCTGTTGTTGTTAGTAATGGGTTCGTCTTTAAAGCCAATTCGATTTATTGGAAGCCTTTTTGCTAAAGTGGCAATAGGAGCTCTGTTTCTATTTGGGTTAAATGTTATGGGAGCGCAGGTTAATTTTCATATTCCTATTAATGTTATGACTGCATGTATCTCGGGGTTACTTGGAATTCCGGGTATTGCTGCTCTCGTCATTATCCAGTTGTTTGTGTTTCCTCATTAGTATTTGAGTGTTTAGTTGTTGAATTTTTTTATTGACGATGTTGGATGACTATGATATATTAGTTTACGTCCTAAACGACAGCAAATAAATTTTGTTGACAACGTTATGACGATATGTTACATTATTAAAGTCGCTGAAACGCGATGTTGAACCTTGAAAACTAAACAAAACAACAAACGTCAGTTTTATTTTTTTTATAGCTTAGACAAACTTTAACTTTTATGGAGAGTTTGATCCTGGCTCAGGA
>NZ_JBXKMX010000288.1:0-4347 GCF_056992975.1 Ectobacillus sp.
AAAGCGAGTTGCACATTCTCCAAGGTATTTCGCCCATCATTGGCGATACCGAAGAAGAAGCAGAGGAAAAATATCAACAATTGCAAGATTTACTTATACCAGAACAAGGCTTGCGCTTCTTGTCAGGATATTTAGGGAAAGTAGACTTTAGTCAATATACCCTTGATACGCCTGCTAGAGAGGTCCATTTTCCTCATGAGAACGGGATACAAAGTCATTTTGAACGAATGCTTTCGGTAATTGATAAAGAAAACCCTACACTTAGAGAGCTTTACAACTTGTTGGAAGGAAGTGCGAGAAGGGATTGGGTAGGCACGCCTGAACAAATCGCTGATCAATTGGAAAAGTGGTTTTTGGAGAGAGCGGCAGATGGATTCATGCTAATTGCTCCGCTTCTTCCACATGGTTTAGAAGATTTTGTAGATAAGGTAATACCAATTCTACAAGAACGGGGACTTTTCCGGCTCGATTATGAAGGAAGCACATTACGTGAACATCTAGGATTGAAAAAGCCAAGCAATCGGTTCGGAATAAATTCAATAAGGTAGATAAGATGACTTCGGTTATTACGAGAACATTGAAAAAGGTATTACTCTCTTACATACTAGTATTTGTCTCTATAAAAAGAGGCACTGAATGACTTTTTCAGTGCCTCATTCTAATATACCGAAGTCATCTCTTGTGCCCAATCAGTAAGTGAATTTTTTAAGCCAATTTCTCTTCCTTGAATGCTGTCTTCTCATCTTTCATTCTTCTGAAAATGGTAGCAAGGATGGAACCTGAGATATTATGCCATACACTAAACATGGCACTTGGTACAGCTGCCAAAGGTGAGAAATTTGCCATGGCTAGTGTAACTCCTAGACCTGAGTTTTGCATTCCAACTTCGAGTGCAACCGCTTTTTGCTTTGATACATCCATGCCAAACAAACGAGCGAAGAAAAATCCAAACAAAAAGCCAAGAATATTATGAAGTGCCACTACACCTAGAATAGATAGGCCATATTTTGCGAGTTGTGCTTGGCTTCCAGCAACTACTCCGGCAATAATAAGTACAATTGCGATAACGGATACGAGAGGTAATACCTTCGTACTAGTTTCAGCTTTTTTTCCGAAGAACCGTTTAATAATGAGTCCAAGTGCTAATGGGACGATGACAACTTGAATAATATTTATAAACAATCCACTAAAGCTAATGGCTACCCACTTACTTGCAAGTAGTAAAATCAATAATGGTGTTACGATTGGTGCTAGTAGTGTAGAAACAGATGCGATCGCGACCGCAAGTGCGACGTCTCCTTTTCCAAGAAATACCATAACGTTAGAAGCAGTACCGCTCGGACAGCAGCCAACTAAAATGACACCAACTGCAATTTCCTTTGGCAATCCTAATCCAAAGGCTAATAGAAATGCCAATCCAGGCATTAACACGTAGTGTCCAACTACGCCTAGTAAAACATCTTTCGGTCTACGAAATACTTCCTTAATACTATCAAGCGATAAAGTAAGTCCCATTCCAAACATGACAATTCCTAATAGAATAACAACATAAGGGCCAATCCACTTAAAATATTGTGGATGTAAGTAAGCAATAAGAGAAAATAGTAATACCCAGAGCGTGAATGTTTTCCCAGCAAATGTACTGATTTTTTCTAATACTTTCAATCTCCATTCCCCACCTTTTTATATATTTTTTTATTGATAAATAAAAAAACTCGTCCCATAAAAGGGACGAGTTTTAATACCCGCGTTACCACCCTAGTTTTACAATCATTAATTAATCGATTGCAACACCTTATCCTGTATCCAACAATACAGATTCTTGTTAACGGTAGAATGCCGATATAGCTTACTTCTTCCTTCAGCTATACTTCTTAGAGATGATTTCCACAGATGGTCTGAACATTGGCTCGCAGCAACACACCAACTCTCTTTGAACAGATGGAATCGTGTACTTGTTCCCTTCTTTGAATTTGAATAATTGTAAATTTTCTGTGATTATATCATAAATTTATCTCAATTCAAAGAATAATAAAAAAATAAACTTTAAAACAATCATAATCCAAGCCACAAAAACAATTCCTTATTTATATAACCATATGACTATGCTACCATTGAAAAATGGGTGTTTTACTCTATTACTATAACAAGAAACTGACATCATTAGAAAAGGCATTTGGAGGAATTATGGTACAGAAACCTATTATTTATTTTCTTTGTGAGCAAAACAGCTGTCGTAGTCAAATTGCAGCTGCATTTGCAAAATATTATGGGAACCAAAAAGTAGAGGTGTATAGCGCGGGAACAATGCCAAGTAGGATCCATTCACAAACGATTGCGACAATGAAAGAACTCGGTATTGATATTTCTAAGGAGACAGTAAACGAAATCGATATGAAAATTTTACTACGGTCTACCGTTGTTGTGACATTATGTGAAGAAGTAAATGAAAAATGTCCAGCTATTCCATTTGGCATTCGAAGCTTTCAGTGGAATATTAAAAATCCTGTATCTTATGAAACAGATGAATGTGATCTTGATAAACTAAGAGATGTTCGTGAAGAAATTCGGGATCATGTTATACACTTACTCCAACGGTTACATGTGATTCCTCGTAACGAATATTAAGCATGATAACAAATATACTAGCTTATAAAGCGATTTTACTCAAAAAAGTATTGGAATCTACCAATACTTTTATTTTTTTATCAAAGCCATAACTATGCTACTATAAATAGAAGTTATATAAGTCTGCCATTATAAAAAACAATGACTATTCTATCAAAAGGATGAAATTATGAAAAATATACGAAAAGTAATAGTGGTATTGCTCCTTTTGTATGTAAGCATAGGCGTAGTTCCGACCTTCACTTTTGCTCATGCAAATATTATTGCATCATCGCCTTCAGAAAATGAAACATTAGCGAAAGCACCATCTGTCGTAACGGTAGAATTCGACGAAGAGATTGAACCGAAATTCGATTCGTTTTTTGTTGTAGATTCAAAAGGGATACGTGTAGATACAAATGAGTCGAGTTTTGATAAAAATAATCCAAAACGGATTCAAACGAAATTGAAAGAGCAACTTTCGAACGGAGCCTACACGATTCAGTGGAAGGCAGTTTCGGCAGATGGTCATCCCGTCGAAGGAACGATTCCCTTTCAAATTGGCGCAGAAACTGGAATTCATTCGATGCAAAGTACGACAGGATATGTACCACAGGCAGATATGATTATAAATCGAGGACTTTTATATACAGGATTTTCACTTTTTCTGGGTGTCATTCTGTTTCATCTCGTTTTTTATAAAGGAGAAAGCTCAAGTATTATAAAAACGAGAAGTAAAACGATGATCCTTCTTTCTCTTCTGTTGATTGCTTGCAGTTTGCTTTGGAATCTTCCACTTCAGGCGAAATTATATGGAAATGTACCGTGGTCCCAAGCGTTTCAACCTTCTTTATGGGTGGAGGTACTTTCCGTTCCAACCTTCGGATATGTATGGATTTCACAAATAATCTTGCTTGTAGTACTTGTGATTGCATCTTGGCTCGCCCTTACATACGGCGCATGGTCGTCTTTAAAAGCGTGGCTATTTCCAGTTTTGTTACTAATCGGACTATTTGTGACGAAAGCATTAATGGGGCATGCCGCCAGTTCGACTTATCGAGATATTGCAGTTGTAATAGATGTTCTTCATTTGTGTGCGGCTTCTATCTGGGTGGGTTCAGTAGCTGCCATTGTTTTCTTACTATCGAAAAAGCAAGAAGGAAAACGAGATTGGTCTTTATACTGGGATACAATTGAACGGTTTTCTCCATGGGCGATGACAGCTACCATAACGATTTTATTTACTGGAATTTTTTCCATTACTTTATATATTCCGGACTTGCGTTCCATCTTTCAGACAAGTTATGGGCTTATCTTGCTAGCGAAAATTATTCTATTTGTAGGAATGGGTATACTTGGCATTGTTCATATCGTGAAACGAAAGCTGCGCAAAGAGAAAGAATTAGGTGTATCCGTTCAAGTAGAATTCGGTATCGGGATTGCTGTACTCATCGCAGCTGCTATTTTGACAAATGTAGCAACGCCTCCTTTACCAGTTCCAGTTCCGTTTAATGAAACAAAGCAGGTAAGTATATATGAAGTTGCTATGCATATTAGCCCGAATGCAGTAGGACCGAATACATTTGAAATAGATATTACCGATCAGCATGGACAGCCGGTTACGAATATAGAAGGGCTTACCATTACGATGTATTCGTTAGACATGGAAATGGGGCGAAATATTTTTACTCTCCCAATGGTCTCGCCAGGAAAATATCAAGTGGATGGGAAACCATTCAA
>NZ_JBXKMX010000289.1:0-10087 GCF_056992975.1 Ectobacillus sp.
TATATAAAGCATTTAAACAAAATGAAGAGCGGCGTAGAGATTGATTTGTTGAAGGTTGCGAGCAAAGTATTTGAAACAATTGCTATGGCAAAGGTATCAACATCGGCGCAAGAAGCAGTTATCTCAAACTTTTTAGGGGATAAAGATGGAATTAGCGTAAATGATGATCATCTTTTATATGATGCAAAGCAAAAGGTGCTTGCTTTGTATGAAGCCGGCTATAAGCCGCCCGTACGAAACAAGATTCCGGTAGCTGGCGAAACTGGGTATGCAACGTTATTGATTGGGGCAGAGACGATGTACCAATCTGGCTATATATCAGAATATGATGTGAAAATTGCGAAGAAGCTTGCCTATGTCATTGCCGGTGGGAAAGTACCATACGGAACAGAGGTTGATGAACAATATCTGCTTGATTTAGAGCGCGAAGCATTTTTAAGTTTGATTCAAGAGATGAAATCACAAGCAAGAATGCAGCACATGCTTACAAAAGGTAAGCCACTTCGTAATTAAGGGGATGGGAAAATGAGAGAAGCTGTGATTGTAGCAGGTGCAAGAACGCCGGTAGGGAGAGCGAAGAAGGGCTCGCTTGCTACGGTTCGACCGGATGATTTAGGAGCGTTAGTGATTAAAGAAACATTGAAGCGAGCAAACCAATATGAAGGGCACATTGATGATATTATTATCGGCTGCGCGATGCCAGAAGCAGAGCAAGGGATGAATATGGCTCGGAATATCGGGGCATTAGCTGGGATTTCTCATACGGTGCCAGCTGTTACGATCAACCGCTATTGTTCATCAGGTCTCCAAAGTATTGCCTACGGTGCAGAACGTATTATGGTAGGAAATGCGGATACCATTCTTGCAGGGGGAGCAGAATCGATGAGTCTCGTTCCCATGATGGGACATGTAGTCAGGCTTAATAGTAAATTAGCAGAGCAAGCGCCCGAATATTATATGAGCATGGGTCATACAGCTGAACAAGTGGCGAATAAATATGCGGTGAGCCGTGAAGAACAAGATGCGTTTGCAGTCCGCAGTCATCAACGCGCAGCTGCAGCATTAAAAAATGGAAAGTTTGACGAGGAAACGGTTCCGGTCGAAGTGACGATTCGAGGAGTCGATGATCGTAATAAGCCTTACGAAAAAACATTTACGTTTGCAAAAGATGAAGGGGTTCGGGTAGAGACAACGCAAGCCGTTCTCGGTCAGCTTCGTCCAGCCTTTCATGTTCGTGGTTCTGTTACAGCTGGAAATTCCTCGCAGATGAGCGACGGAGCAGCAGCGGTTCTGTTGATGGACCGTGAAAAGGCTGTATCTGAGGGACTTCAGCCGCTAGCTAAATTCCGTTCGTTTGCCGTAGCAGGGGTACCTCCTGAAGTGATGGGGATTGGACCAGTAGCTGCCATTCCGAAGGCACTGCGTCTTGCCGGACTAGAGCTTTCTGATATTGGTCTCATTGAATTAAATGAAGCATTTGCATCACAGTCCATTCAGGTTATTCGGGAACTTGGGTTAGATGAAGAGAAGGTCAATGTAAATGGAGGGGCCATTGCACTTGGTCATCCGCTTGGATGTACAGGTACAAAGCTTACCCTTTCTCTTGTTCATGAAATGAAGCGTCGCGGTGAGCAATTTGGCATTGTCACAATGTGTATTGGCGGAGGAATGGGCGCAGCTGGGGTATTTGAGTTGTTGTAATAAAAAATAGGGGGCATAGTTATGGAAAAAACGGTTGGTAGTGCAGTAAAGGGCGGAAGTTTTTTACTTGATGAAATTACACATCAGCAGGTATTTACCCCAGAGGACTACACACAGGAGCATGAGTTAATTGCAAAAACGACAGAGGATTTTATCGTAAATGAAGTGTTACCTGAACTAGAATATTTAGAGCAACATGAATTTGAACGGTCCGTACGATTGTTAAAAGCTGCAGGAGAACTAGGGCTGTTAGGTGTAGATGTGCCAGAGGAATACGGCGGGATTGGTCTAGACAAAATTAGCTCGGCTCTCATTACGGAAAAGTTTGCACGTGCGGGAGGATTCGCTATTTCTCACGGCGCTCACGTTGGGATTGGTTCGCTTCCGATTGTTCTGTTCGGAAATGAAGAGCAGAAGAAAAAATATTTGCCTCTTCTTGCGACCGGTGAAAAACTGGCAGCATATGCTCTAACCGAGCCAGGATCAGGATCGGATGCACTCGGTGCCAAAACGACAGCTCGTCTGCATCCAAACGGAACACATTACATTCTAAACGGAGAAAAGCAGTGGATTACCAACTCAGCCTTTGCGGATGTATTTGTCGTCTATGCAAAAATCGATGGGGAGCATTTTACAGCCTTTATCGTAGAACGGGAATATCCAGGTATCTCCACAGGTCCTGAGGAAAAGAAAATGGGCATCAAATCGTCTTCTACTCGTACGCTAATTTTTCAAGATGCACTTATACCGGTAGAAAATGTGCTTGGAGAAATTGGAAAAGGCCATATCATTGCCTTTAATATATTGAATATTGGACGCTATAAGCTTGGTGTCGGAGCCGTTGGATCATCGAAGCGTGCACTGGAAATCTCAGCGCAATATGCAAATCAACGCCAGCAGTTTAAGCAGCCAATTGCCAAATTTCCGCTCATTCAAGAAAAACTAGCAAATATGGCGGTAAAGACCTATGCAGCCGAAAGCTCAATCTATCGTACAGTTGGCTTGTTCGAGGCACGCATGGGTACGCTGACAGAGGAAGAAGTGAAAAATGGAAAAGCGATTGCAGCAAGCATTGCAGAATATGCAATTGAATGTTCCTTAAATAAAGTATTTGGCTCAGAAGTGCTCGATTATGTTGTAGACGAAGGCGTGCAAATTCACGGGGGATACGGCTTTATGGCAGAATACGAGATTGAAAGAATGTACCGTGATTCTCGTATTAATCGCATTTTTGAAGGAACAAATGAAATTAACCGGTTGCTCGTGCCAGGAACATTTCTTCGCAAGGCTCTAAAGGGCGAGCTGCCACTTTTACAAAAAGCACAACAGCTTCAAGAGGAAATGATCATGTTAACGCCGGAAGAAGTTGGTACATCACCTTTGGAGCAAGAAAAATACCTTGTTAAAAATGCGAAGAAAATAGGGATTATGATTGCCGGGCTTGCCGTTCAAAAATACGGAAAGCTTCTAGATAAACAACAAGAAATTCTTGTTAACATTGCCGATATTGTAAGCAATGTATATGCAATGGAATCGGTAGTCCTTCGTACAGAAAAGGCAATTGCTACAAAGGGAATAGACAAGAATAGACAAAAGCTTCTGTACACAGAAGTATTTTGCCAAGAAGCGTTCCAGCAAATTGAAGCACATGCGAAGGAAACACTTGTAGCCGTAGAAAGCGGAGATTCCCTTCGTATGCTGCTATCGGCACTTCGTAAATTTACCCGTTATACTCCTGTAGATGTAATTGCCAAGAAGCGAGTAATTGCTGCGAAGATTCTGGAAGAAGAAGCATACACCTTGTAATTTCAATTCAATTTGTGTGAAAAGGCTAAATGGAGACTGTGCTCGTAAGTAGCGCAGTCTCTATTTATTCTCATATTTTAAAAAATCACTGTATAGGAAAAATGGATATACGTATGATAGAATGAATGATAAGAAAAGGTGGGTGAAATGATGACGGTAACATTCTATACATACCCGAAGTGTGGAACGTGTCAGAAAGCAAAAAAATGGCTAGATAGTAACGCTGTTTCCTATGACGCCATTCATCTGATAGAGAATCCACCAAAAAAAGAGCTGCTACAGCAGTTTTATGAAAAAAGCGGTTTGGAACTTAAAAAATTTTTTAATACGAGTGGTATGAAATATCGTGAGCTCGGCTTAAAGGATCAATTAAAGAAAATGAGCGAGGATGAAATGCTGGATCTACTAGCATCAGATGGTATGCTCATTAAACGTCCCATTGTGACAGATGGTAACCACGTAACAGTTGGCTTCAATGAAGAACAATTTGATAAAATGTGGAAATAATTGTTGGTACGTACCAAACTTGGTATTACTATAATTTTATTTAGGTGGAGGGGAATGTAATATGAGTATCCCAAAAGAGTATCGTTATTCTGAAGAACATGAGTGGGTTAAAGTTGAAGGAAATAAAGTGATTGTAGGGATTACAGATTTTGCACAACATGAACTAGGTGACATTGTATTCGTAGAATTACCTGAAGTAGGAACAGAATTGAAAGCCAATGAACCGTTTGGCAGCGTGGAGTCAGTGAAAACTGTTTCTGAATTGTATGCACCTGTTAGCGGTAAAGTTTTAGAAATTAACGAAGAATTAAGTGATAGCCCAGAGCTTGTTAACGAATCTCCATATGAAAAAGCATGGATGGTAGTACTAGAAATTAGTGATGCAAGTGAACTGGAAAACTTACTTTCTGCTGAGAAATACGAAGCATTAATTAGCGAGGAATAGGCGAGAGCATCCTATTAGGCAGTGTATTGCCTGCAAAAAAGAGGCAGCACGTGCTGCTTCTTTTTTGCATCTTTGGATAAGCCAAAAGGAATCACCGTGAAAAGAAAGAATATACTATATACAATTGTACTACAGTCCAAATTAGTCAGGTGATGCTACGTGAAAGAAGTAGAAAAAGTGATTATTGTGGAAGGTAAATCAGATAAACAAAAAATCGCATCCATTATTAAAGAACCGGTAGAAATCGTCTGTACAAATGGAACGATTAGTTTAACAAAGCTTGATGAATTAATAGATGAATTTCATGATAAAGAAGTCTATATTCTTGTCGATTCAGATGACTCAGGAGATAAATTGCGAAAACAATTTATGCGAGAATTTCCACAGGCAGAGCATTTATATGTGGATCGGTCGTATCGGGAAGTTGCAACCGCACCTATGTCCCATCTTGCAACAGTATTAGTAGGAGCAAATATCGACATTTATACGGAATATTTATAGTAGGGATGATATGGATGGAAGACTGGACAGCTAATGAAGTAACAGAACGTATTGAACAAGATGAGCGAACAATCTTATATGTATATACGCCTTTATGCGGGACGTGTCAGCTTGCCAATAAGATGCTAACCGTTGTAGAAGCGGCATTGCCAACACTACGTATAGGAAAAATAAATTTAAACTATTCACCAGATCTTGCGATTAAATATGAAATTGAAAGTGTTCCATCTTTGTTAATTTTTCAAAATGGACAGTTGCAAAAAAGGGTGTATGCATTTCAATCGGTAGAATATTTATATTATGAGTTGAAGACGCTGGTAGACTAGGCGACATATATTGTCGCCTCGACATATTTCTCGGGAAATAGAAAGAAATTTACAGGAACCGCTATAACCAAAGATTGCGGGAGTGACTCTAATGAAACTCTATTCATCGTTACAATTATTCGTAAAATATGCAAATGAACAACAATTTCTTGAACCTCTCCTTCCTTCTCAGCAATGCAGCGTAACGCTTCACTATGAGCAGGAACGTTATAATCTTCACATTTCTAAGAATGGTGCTTCTATAGGAAAGGAAGAAACTTCCACTAATACATTACATATTCAAACAGAACAAGATCTTCAGTCCTTACTGACGGGAGAAATTCCCTTGCAGCGTTTACTTCGAAGACAGGGGATTGTGTATGCTGGTTCCCTCCGTACCTTGCTTTTAGTAGAGTCGATATTCTTCATTTGCAGGCAGCAGGATCGTAAAATCTAAATAAGTAGTAATCCGATTGAATCACTTATTTTTGTTGACATTCCGTTATAAGATTGATAGAATATAAAAAGTATAATCATAAAACTTTATAACAATACGAAATCAGACGTAACAATCTGGTTTTCTCTTATTTAGAGAGGTGGAGGGACTGTGCCCTGTGAAACCCGGCAACCGTCAGCTTAGTGTTGAAATGGTGCCAATTCCTGCAAAGCATGTATGCTTTGAGAGATGAGAGAGAGGATATAGAATGATACAACCCTTTCTGCTCATTTACGTAGATAGGGTTTTTTGTTTTGTTAAGACAGCTTAGGGGAGGAAAACACGGATGATTCAATTAGAGCAAGTACAAAAGCTGTATCGTACAAAAACCGGTACGATCACTGCCGTGCAGGACGTTAACCTTGAAATTGAACAAGGTGAAATCTTCGGTGTGATTGGTTATAGCGGAGCGGGAAAAAGTTCATTGATTCGTATGTTAAATCAACTTGAACAACCTACTGCAGGAAAAATTACGATTGCAGGACGGATTATATCAGCAATTAAAGGTAAAGAATTGAGAATTGCACGTAGAGAAATCGGAATGATTTTCCAACATTTTAATTTGCTTTGGTCCAGGACGGTGTATGAAAATATTGCTTTTCCCTTGGAAATAGCAGGAGTTGGCAAAGAAGAACGAAAAGAACGCGTAAATGAATTAATTCAGCTTGTTGGTCTCCAAGGACGTGAGGATGCTTATCCTGCTCAGCTAAGCGGCGGTCAAAAGCAAAGAGTGGGGATAGCGCGTGCTTTAGCTAATAATCCGAAAGTATTACTGTGCGATGAAGCGACTTCGGCATTGGATCCGGAGACGACGGATCAAATCTTAAATCTACTTCTTGACATTAATAAACGGTTAGGACTGACGATTGTATTAATTACACATGAAATGCATGTTATTCAAAAAATTTGCAACCGCGTTGCAGTAATGGATGCAGGCTCTATTGTAGAGATTGGCGATGTGCTAGATGTGTTCCGCAATCCGAAGCAAGAAATTACGAAGCGATTTGTATCACAAATTACGGATGCTGAAGGTGCAGAAGATACAATCGATGACTTAGTAGAAAAGTATCCTGCTGGTGTCGTCGTTCGCTTGCAATTTGTACGAGATGCGATTCAAAAGCCATTTATTACAGAACTTATTCGTAACACCATTGTCGACGTGAGCATTTTACAAGGAAAGATTTCTCCAACATCGAACGGCTCGTACGGAAATGTAGTCGTTCATCTCAACGGGTCACCAGAAGATATTGAAAAGGCACTTGCCTTTATTACACAGCAAGAGGTTGAAATGGAGGTGATTGCTCATGCTTAGTCTTTTTCCAAATGTAGATTGGGGCGACATGTGGCAAGCAATCGAAGAAACCCTATACATGACAGCTATTTCAACAGTGGCAACATTTGTATTGGGACTTTTACTTGGATTGCTACTATTTATGACAGCAAAGGACAACCTATGGGAAAACAAAGGGATTCACACAATTGTAGGGGCCTTCGTAAATATCTTTCGTTCTATACCCTTTATCATTCTCATTATTCTACTCATACCTTTTACGAAAATAATAGTAGGTACCATGCTAGGTGCAGAAGCTGCATTACCCGCTTTAATTATTGGGGCTGCACCGTTTTACGGGCGTATGGTAGAAATTGCTCTTCGTGAAATTGACAAAGGAGTCATTGAAGCATCGAAGGCGATGGGAGCAAAAACAAGTACAATTATTTTGAAAGTACTCATTCCTGAATCCTTACCAGCATTGGTATCAGGTATTACTGTTACAACAATTGCCCTTGTTGGATATACCGCAATGGCTGGTGTCGTTGGGGCAGGAGGACTGGGTACGTTAGCATTTTTAGACGGCTTCCAACGTTCCCATAATGATGTAACTTTTGTAGCAACTATATGTATACTCATTCTTGTATTCATCATTCAATTCATTGGGGATCAGATTATAACTCGCATTGATAAACGGTAATTGGCAATGGTGATTTCATCCGCTATTGCTTCTATATAAAAAATAAAGGGGATTATCAAGTATGAAAAAAACAGTATTTGCAGTATTCATAGCAGTGCTAGTACTAGCATTGTCAGCTTGTAGTGGGAAAAGTGAAACAACTTTAGTAATCGGTGCTGCTAATGTTCCACATGCAGAAATTTTAGAACAAGCGAAGCCTATACTTGAGAAAAAAGGAATTAAGCTTGAAATTAAAAAATTCCAAGACTACGTATTGCCGAACCAAGCGTTAGCGGATAAAAGTATTGAAGCAAACTATTTCCAACACATTCCTTACTTAGAAAAGGAAATGAAGGACAAGGGTTATAACTTTGCGGTAGCTGGTAAAATTCATATTGAGCCAATCGGATTTTACTCTCAAAAATATAAAGATTTAAAAGATCTTCCGAATAATGCGAAAATTATTATGAGTAACTCTGTTACAGATCATGGTCGTGGATTAGCTTTATTACAAAAAGCTGGATTGATTAAACTAAAAGACGGCGTAGATCCTGTTAAAGCTACTGTAAAAGATATTGCTGAAAATCCTAAGAATATTACATTTAAAACGGATATTGAACCAGGATTATTGCCTCAAATTTATAAAAATAACGAAGGCGATGCAATTATGATTAATTCCAATTATGCACTTGATGCAGGCTTAAACCCTGTCAAAGATGCAATGGCACTTGAAGGACAGGATTCTCCTTATGCGAACGTAATTGCAGTTCGAAAAGGTGATGAAAACAAGCCTGAAATTAAAGAATTAGTGAATGTATTGCATTCTAAAGAAATTCAAGACTTTATTAAAACAAAGTATAAAGGTGCAGTTGTTCCTGTTAGCGAATAATTTGTATGTAGCGAGTACGCAATAGAATATGTCTCATTACGAGGTTGGAACAACGATTACGTTGGTCCGCCTCGTTTTTATATGCAAATTATTCAAATGTAAAGCGAAATAAAAAAGGAAATATGACGTTTTTTCAACATTTTTACCATTTGATAAATCTTTTCAATTGATATAATATTGTATTGAGAATACAATGAGAATTAGAAATGTTTTAAACTAATTATTATTTTAGATAGATATAAATGGAGGTAATATGATGGCTAGTTCTACTTTAACGATTAAAGACTTGCATGTATCCATCGATGGCAAGGAGATTTTAAAAGGAGTTAACTTGGAAATTAAGGGCGGAGAAATCCATGCAATCATGGGTCCGAACGGAACAGGTAAATCTACTTTATCTTCTGCAATTATGGGTCATCCTAAATATGAGGTAACATCAGGAAGCATTACGCTAGATGGTAAAAATGTATTGGAAATGGCAGTAGATGAACGCGCTCGTGCAGGTCTATTTTTAGCAATGCAATATCCAAGTGAAATTAGCGGGGTAACAAATGCTGACTTCTTGCGTTCTGCTGTTAATGCGCGCCGCGAAGAAGGCGATGAAATTTCACTTATGAAATTCATTCGTATGCTAGACAAGAAAATGGATTTTCTTGAAATGGATTCTGCGATGGCACAACGATATTTAAACGAAGGTTTCTCAGGCGGAGAGAAAAAACGTAACGAAATTCTGCAAATGATGATGATTCAACCAAAATTTGCAATCCTTGATGAAATTGACTCCGGTCTTGATATTGATGCACTAAAAGTTGTTTCTAAAGGTGTTAACGAAATGCGCGGAGAAGAATTAGGCTGCTTAATTATTACTCACTATCAACGTTTATTAAACTATATTACACCTGACTTCGTACACATTATGATGAACGGACGTGTCGTGAAATCAGGTGGATCTGAACTTGCTCAGCGTTTGGAAGCAGAAGGATATGATTGGATTAAACAAGAACTAGGAATTGAAGAAGAAGAAGAGCAACAAGCGTAAGCGAGGAGGATAAACATGACAATCGGCACAACAATCGATCCAGAATATATTCGTCATATGGCAAGCACAGAACCAGCTTGGTTGACAGAATTCCGTTTGCAAGCTCTTGCACAAGCTGAAAACCTGCCAATGCCAAAGCCTGATAAAACAAAAATTGACAAATGGAACTTTGTCAATATGAACAAGATTGCAAAGCAAGAACCAGTAAGTTCACTCGAAGAACTTCCTGAAAACATAAAGAAACTCGTAACAGAAGAAACGAAAAATGTACTTGTGCAACGAAGCAATACAAAAGCATATGTTGAACTATCCGATGAAGCGAAGGAAAAAGGCGTCATCTTTACAGATATTCTTACAGCAGCAAGTGAGCATGGGGAACTGTTGCAAAAATATTTGATGAAGGATGCAGTGAAAGTTGATGCAAATCGTCTAACTGCTCTTCATGCAGC
>NZ_JBXKMX010000290.1:0-9520 GCF_056992975.1 Ectobacillus sp.
ATAACCGTAACGAGAGCAAACACGAGCACCTTGCTTGGATCTCTTCCCTGAATGGTAGCCTGAGATCGAAGGTCCTTTACATAGGTTGCAACGGATTCTTTATTTGGAGCGGAAATAAATGTGCATTCGGCATGCTTCCCTGCAAAGCTACGTCCCTTTGCAGATCCGCCCGCTTGGTACAATACTGGCGTTCGCTGCGGAGATGGCTCACATAAATGAATACCCGGTACATGAAAATACTTCCCTTGATGATGGATAGGATGAACTTTCGTAGGATCTGTAAATATCTTTCTCTCCTTATCCTTCACGACAGCCCCATCTTCCCAGCTGCCTTCCCACAATTTATAGCAAACTTCTAAATATTCATCTGCGATATTGTAGCGTTCGTTATGCTCGAAGCGATCCCCAATATCAATATTCTTCGTCCCGCTTTCTAAATACGACGTTACGATATTCCAAGCAATACGTCCGTTTGTTAGATGATCAAGCGTAGACATTCTACGTGCGAACGTATACGGATGCTCAAATGTTGTGGAACACGTAATTCCAAATCCGAGATGCTCGGTTACATTTGCCATTGCGGATACGAGCAGGATCGGATCATTAACTGGTACTTGCGTTCCTTGACGCACAGTCGCATCCTTTCCTCCTCCGTATACATCATAAATCCCAATTACGTCCGCGATAAAAAGGCCATCGAACTTTCCTCTCTCAAGTAGCTTTGCCAGCTCTGTCCAGTAGGAAAGATCCTTGTAACGATAGGATTGATCAAGTGGATGTGTCCATAACCCTGCCGACTGATGACCGACACAATTCATATCAAATGCGTTTAAGTACAATCGTTTTTTCGCCATTTTCTCTTTCTCCTTTCTAAATGATGTAGCGCCTTCTCTTTAAACACAGCATCTTTGCTTGTTGTGACAGAAAACAAAAAAACCGAAGACTTTCCCTTTAATAAGGTATGTCTCCGGTTTTCCGGTCAACTTATGTATTCCTATACGAATAGTGTGTTTATTACAATTTATGATACAAAGATACAAAAGGTATTGTCAAGTAAAAATTCTATTATTATACAATCCTAATAAAGATTACTAGAAAAAATAAAACAGTTAGTATACTCAGGTGATAAGTATACTAACTGTTTTGTTCTACATATATTAATTTAGTACTTACGAGTTTTTGTGCACAAATCATCAATAAAGCAAATTCCGTAAATACATTCTAATTAAACTGCCAACATATCAATCCTATGTGATACAAATTTTCCTTCGTTTACAAGCCGAAATATGTTTTCTTCCATATTTCCAACATAGGCCTGTATAATTTCAACGGAGTGAATCACATCATTTTCTTTATTTGTTAGGACATGATTTACTCGTAACGTTACTTGTGATTCTAGCAAATCAAGAGTACTCAGGAGATTCTCAATCGTCATTACTACCTTTTCCTTGGATACGATTTCCATTTCAAATCCCTCCCTGTTTTGTAACTACATACAGTATTCTCTCTATTCCATCTACTCCCTTCCATCCTGACAAAACTAGTATTATTTCGGCAAAGAAAGAGGTTTTTCACAGTAGGTATTAAAATTTCTCACATGGCTACAATACAAATAGGAGGTGGGAAAATGAGCAAGAATAAAAAGCAAACATCTAAGGAACAAAAGAAACAAAATCAATCGATTAATACTGGAAATCCAAAGGTTGAAGGACCCAATATTCCTTCTACTTAAAACTTAAATGTATATTGAATAGAAAGGTGAATGAACATGGTCATTCACCTTTTCTATGTTCACTAAAAGAGGGTTTTAATTGAGGCTAGCAATTGAATCTGTTTTCGTTTCGCTGCAAACCACTCTGTTACGTCCATATTCCCCTTTACGGAGATTGGGGCAAACAATGTGGATACATCCATTCCTTCTTTAAACCAATCGTCATTATCATGTCTATGATGTGAAATAGCTGGAAACACATCTCGTAAATACGGACTATCCGGCTCCTTTTTACCCATGTATTGTTCATAGTCAATACGTGAGCCTGTGTGAACCGTTTTATCCGAAAAGGATGTAAATGTTCTATAGTATGTGGGATGAAATAATAGCTGAGCTAGATTCTTCCCTAGTTCAATTCTCTTTTTTACTTCTACAAATTCATGGACAGAAAAGCCATACAATTTTCCTGCTAATGTAGGGAAAATAACCGAGCTAAAATGAAATAATTCTTGTATTTGAAAGATGAGCGATTCAAATACATGTTTCTGAAAATAAGGATGTTCAATTACGGTTTCCTGAATCACATATTGTTCATTTATAATTTGTGCTGTCATCAATCTTTCTATATCTTTACTCTTCCAAAACCTCTCCCATTCTCCTTCCATAAATACTGATACAGAAAAGGCACGTAATAAATGAAACTGCGGCCTCTGTAACTGCAGAGAATGTTCATATATAAGAAGCTGCGGATACGCATCTTCAAAAATGAGCCAATTTGCTCTTTCATAAGTAAGAAATAGACGTTTCCGCATAGAAGTAGATAGTAACTTTGGTAAGTAGATTCCTTCTAAATCTGTCATATTCCAACCTGCATTACGAGAAACCATGCTAGCAAGAAAAGACCAAGGAATGTCGGGATGCGCTCGGTAGAATTCCTTGTATGCATCGGTTCGTGAAATATTATCCACGTTATAAAGCTTTATACGCTCTTTGATCTCCTTGATAAGAGCATTTTCAGCTTCTGTGAATACATCGTCTTTGCGTCTTTTTCTAAATTGATCATAATCACGATTCCAAGCAGTCATTCTTCTACCTCCCAATCTAGGATCCTTACGATAAAACTTTCTGACCTATTGTGCCCTTTTTTTGATATAATCACCTTTGTAAGTAAATCAAATATTGGAGAAGACGAGACAATGAGCATCCGTTATCCGAATGGCAAACGGTTCTTGAAACAAGCAACCATCCAGCATTCACCTGCAAACAATCAAACCTATAGTAACAGGGGGATGTCATTAGAAGAGGAGATTAATGAAACAAACGAATATTATCTTGCACATGGCATCGCTTGCGTACATAAAAAGCCGATTCCTCTTCAAATTGTAAAGGTGAATTACCCGCAAAGAAGTGCCGCTGTTATTACCGAGGCATACTTTAAACAGCCTTCAACTACTGATTATAATGGCGTGTACAAAGGAAAATATGTTGATTTTGAAGCAAAGGAAACGAAAAATAAAACGAGTTTCCCTTTGCACAATTTTCACCCCCATCAGATTGAGCATATGAAGCAAGTGCTGAATCATGGAGGCATAACATTCGCCATTATTAAATTTACACAATGTAGCGAAATTTATTTCCTTGAAGGCAACTATGTTATCCAATTTTGGAATCGACAAGAACAAGGAGGAAGAAAGTCAATCACAAAACAAGAGATAGAAACTCATGGGCATGCACTGCAATCTGGTTATCACCCGCGTATACACTACGTTAGTGTACTAGACACACTGTATTTTTCATGATACAGTCAACAATAAAGCCCATGTTTCGACTTTTTTCAGATAGTGAAAGGTAGGAGAAAGGATAATGTCAGACAATTATCGTTCTCGCGAAGAACGAAAACAGGCAGAAAAATCAAAACAAGGACAGCAAATGAAGGATTCATCGCCGCGTAAGAAGGGCTCGTTCTTGAAAAAGTTTTTAGTAGCCTGCTTACTTATCGGTATTATAACTTTAGGTGCTGGGGTTGCTACTTTCTTTGCAATGATAAAAGATGCACCGAAGATAGATGATTCAAAGCTCGCTGATCCTGTATCTACAAAGTTCTATGATAAAGACGGGAACCTTATTCATGAATATGGTTCACAAAAACGTACACTTATTACTTACGACCAAGTACCAAAATTAGCAGAGGAAGCCTTTCTGGCAACAGAAGATTCTAGATTCTATGAGCATCATGGTGTAGACGTCATCCGAACTGCAAAAGCCATATTTGAAAATGTCAGTGCCGGATTCGGATCACAGGGCGGGAGTACGATTACCCAACAAGTTATTAAAAACTCCTTTTTGTCCTCTGATAAAACGTTAAAAAGAAAAATACAAGAATGGTATTTAGCTTACAAGCTCGAACAAAAGTATAGTAAGCATGAAATACTAGAGATGTATTTGAACAAAATTAATCTAGGGAATAAGTCATGGGGACTTGCAGCTGCTGCCAAAAATTATTATGGCATCGATGTTAAAGATTTAAAGAATTTAACATTGCCACAAGCTGCACTAATAGCTGGTCTTCCGCAGAGTCCAAACAAATACGATCCAACGAAGCCAGAAAACCGAGATGCGGCTTTAAAACGCCGTAATCTAGTTTTAACTCTTATGAACAAACAGGGCTATATTACGCAAAAAGAAATGGAAGATGCAATGAAGGTTCCAATCGATCAAGGATTGCAACCACCGGCTTCTAATGCAGAAATGCCGTACCAAGCATTTCTAGATGCTGCTGTGAAAGAAGTAGAAGCGAAAATACCAGATGTAAATATCGGTACGGATGGGCTTGCTATTTATACGACGATTGACCCGAAAGCACAGCAATATGCAGAACAAATTGTAAATACAGAAGACGTTGTAAATTATCCGAATGATAAATTCCAAGCTGCTTTTATATTTATGGACTCTAAAACGAGTGAAGTACGCGCAATTGGTAGTGGACGTAATGAGAATAAGGCTCAATTTAAAGGTAGTAACTTTGCCATTGACATCAATCGTCAACCAGGTTCTTCCTTTAAACCGATTTTTGATTATGGTCCAGCAATTGAAAACTTAAAATGGTCTACCGGTCATCAGCTAGAAGATAAAGCAACAACATATGATAATGGTGCACCTATTAACAACTACGACAATCAATACCATGGCGTTATGTCCATACGAACGGCACTTGCAAAGTCATATAATATCCCTGCTTTGCTTACATTGCGTGCTGTTGGTAAAGATAAAGCACAAGCATTTGCACAAGGACTTGGCATAACATTTGATAAGAATCAAACGTTTGAATCTACAGCAATCGGAAGTAACTCTGTAAATCCACTAGAAATGGCCGGTGCATACGGAGCCTTTGCAAATGGTGGTAACTATACACAACCTCATTTTGTTCAAAAGGTCGTGTATCCGGATGGTAAAGAAGTTAGCTTTAAAACAAAGGCAAAACGAGTGATGAAGGACTATACAGCCTTCATGCTTACCGATATGATGCGTTCTGTAGTGAATGAAGGAACAGGAACTACTGCAGCGGTGCCTGGTTTGGATGTTGCTGGTAAGACAGGAACTACAAACTTCCCTGCAGAGATCATAAGTAAGTATGGGTTCCCTAGTACAGCTACAAACGATAGCTGGTTTGCTGGTTACACGCCGCAGTATACGATGGCGGTATGGACGGGTTACGTAAAAAATGGCCCTGGAATGTATATGGATGGAAGTACGACAAAAATTTCGCAACGAATATTCAAAGAAATGTTCGCAAAATTTGGTACAGACAATTCTACCTTCCAAATGCCAGATAGTGTTGAACGTGATCCTGCTACCAATGAACTTAATGTCAAAGGTGGAGAAAAAGTAGATGCACCTAAAGTGAAACCAGATGCACCTAGTGGCTTACAAGCGAAGTACGACCAAGCATCAAACACAATTTCTTTAAACTGGGCATTTAGTTCTGCTACTGTGAAGGATCCATCCTTTGACATTAGTTATACATTAAATGGCGGCGCTAAAACGTCACTTACTTCAACAAAGAGCACGAATGTAACACTAAGCAATGCGCAAGCAGGAGGTCAATACTCCTTCTCTATTGTTGCAAGTGCAAACGGACAAAGTAGTGATGCGGTAACTGTCACTGTTGTTGTTCCTGGTGCAGCTACAAATCAAAACAACAATCAGCCGAATACAAATCAAAATAATGGGCAAACGAATACACCTAAAACTCCTACTACGCCAGCAACTCCAAGTACAGGTGGAAGTACTGGTACAGGAACAAATTCTGGTAACGGTAGCACAGGAACAGGTAGTACGGGCGGAACAGGAACGACTTCTGGTGGCACTACTACTACCAAGCCAACTCAATAAGTTTATAAGGGAGAAACATCTCCTAATCAACAGGGCACTGAAAACATTCAGTGCCCTGTTTTTTATAGATGCGAATACCTTAACATGATTTTGCGACCACAAAATCCGCCTTATTGCGGTTACTACGAGTTCCATCCATAGGTAGGCAAAGAAAAAGGTAGCCTTCTCTTTCATACTTAGAGAAGTGCTACCTTTTTCAGTGGTTTTATTTATGAATTAGGAATGGAAAAAATTCATGTCAGGTTGTGCCCGTCCTCGAAAACAGCTTTCGTACAAGAACAAAAGAGCCCCCGATTCTTCCCACAGATTAGTTTCCATCGCACCTCTTTTTCGTCCATGCTTTTTCAGTGCCCACCTAATCAAGGAGATAGGAATTTTTCATCGAACTTAGGGTAAGGAGACCCCGCCTAAAAAACGATAACGTTTAGGCGGGGAGGAATTGCCCTTTCCTTTCGATTAGCCATGTATTCGCTCTTTCGAGCGGTTTTAACTGTTTGAAACTAGCACTTCGATGAATAACAGTTCCATCTAATAAGCGAATGTCAAAATAGCCTGAACTTCGTCTACCAAAAATAAAACAGGCTGTTCCTAGATAGTCTACCTTATCAAAGAGTTGGAAACCTTTGACCCAACGAACTGCCTTATTAGATTTTCGGATACCACCCTTTAGAATGGTTGCTTTGTGTAACTGACGGTTATTACTTCTAACTTGTTTGATATAAAAAACCGATTTTAGCGGCTTCGCTAATGGATTACCACTAATGCACCGAGCGTCTACCCTATGGGACTTTTGTAAACCATTTGTAATTCGTGTGCTTTTAGTGATATAACCGAAGGTGAATTGGATATTTTTAACCATTTTCTTTAATCCGTTATAGATGAACCAACGCAATACAGTCATGTGAGCCGAATCTCGAAGTGTTACTCTCTTACGTGTAAATACGTGTTCTAAGCCATGTAGGTGAATATAGTCATGACAGGTTTCACATAACGTTATGAGGTTGTCAGGGCTGTTTCCACCTGTCTTTCGGCTTTCAATATGATGGACATTCAAAATTTTGTCCTTAGATTTCCCTTTACAATACTGGCACTTGTGACCGTCTCGGAATAACACATATTCTCGCACATTCCAAAAACCAAGCTGTTCACCTTGCTGATATTCTTCCCCTTGTATATCAGGATTCTTTAGCTTTTGTGTATCAAATTGAGCCACTTCTACAATTGTATTTTTGATAGGTAAGATTCTTCGAATCTTCTCTATTACTCGAATATGAGAGTCTACTTTATGCTGAACAGATGGAGCCAACCACCCTTTAGGCTTTTTTCGATTTAAAAACCGAGCCTTGCGATAACGGGTCTTACGGTTACGCCTCGCTCTGCGAAACTCCATTCTTGTAGAAAGAAGGTCTTGAATATCGGTTCGCAATTGGACTTCTCCCTCGAATAGAACCTTTTTCTCTGTGGTAGCCGACAACCCTATATGTTTGGTTCCTGCATCAACCCCTAATGAAACAGATTGTTTGTAGCCACTTGAACCATATAAAAGTTGAATCGTGAATGGGGTCTGCATGACCACTTTGGCTTTATTTTCTTTTAACAAGAGTCGGGCTTTTCTTGGCTTACATGGCATTAATGGTTTGCCATGCTTGTTTAAAACGTACACTAGCATAGTTAGCGTACCTCCCTTTTGTGGAGTTTGTTATCCTTCGCCAATGTTGGAAAGGCTTGTTGTGCTTGCCACACCGTCCACAACCCTTTAGGACTTTTAATAACAAGCGACAGGGCTTACAGCTAGGATTTGCACCGTAAGGTGTCATGACCTATCCAACGTAGTTCTCGAAGAACTTAGGCTAGTCAATATGACTTGCCGGAGTTCTTATCCTACAAGCCCCTTCCAAGTCGTTATACTTGGTGGGGGTTATTGACTATCATCGTTTTCTCAAATAGTTTCTCAACTTCTTCATATAACTCTGAAAGCTGAATAAAGGAATGATAATGGTCAGGTTGCTCTAGTATAAAATCCAGCCTTTCTACTACATTCACAGGCTTTCTACGTAATGCTTCAATTTGCACGGTATATTGCTGCAAAGAGGATAAATAGGTTTCATTCATCCAAAACAAAATGGAGAGAAATCTGGCTGTATTTGTCACCATTAGCGGCCCTGCTTCTTTTCTCTTTCGTTGTCTGAACAAGGAGGCAATCGAATCTTTATTTTGTTTCCACATTTGAAGTATGATTGGTACCGTTTTCTTCCTCTTATTCCATGGCTTATCGAACGCGAGTCCTTCTTCTGCTGCTATTTCAAATACAAATATGCTACCGCCTTTAATTGTTACTGTGGAATCGAATCGAATACAATCTCCCTCTTTAAAAAAAGGAGAGAATACAAATTTATCTGGTACTACGATGTTCATTTTTTTCCTTCTCCTTCATACGCTTCGTACCTTCCCTACAAATGGAGAGCAGCGGACACGTTTCACATTGTGGACGCTGTGCTTTGCAATGGTAACGTCCGAAAAAAATGAGACGATGATGAGTAACTCCCCACTCTTCTTTCGGTATTTTTTTCATTAACGTTTGTTCCACTTCGAGTACGGAATCCTTTAACCGACAAATACCTAATCGTTTACTTACCCGCTCCACGTGTGTATCCACTGCTATAGCAGGAATATCAAATGCGACAGAAATAACAACATTTGCTGTCTTTCGCCCCACTCCTGGCAATTTCATTAACTCTTCGCGATTGCGAGGTACTTCCCCGCCATACTCATCGATAAGCAGATGAGATAACTGCTGAATATGCTTCGCTTTATTGCGATATAACCCAATTGACCTTATATCTGCTTGTAATTCTTCTAACGAAACTGCTATATAATCCTCTGGTGTTTTATATTTCTCGAAAAGACTTTTTGTTACTTTATTTACAAGTGCGTCTGTACACTGAGCAGACAATGAAACCGCTATAACGAGTTCAAAAGGATTTGAATGATTGAGCTCGCAATGCGCATCAGGAAACATGTCCGCCATCGCATCAAGACAATATCGGATTTGTTTTAATGTTAACATGCCCTACCTCCTACTAAACAAAAACCTTGATCAATAGAAAGCCTTCCACTAATGGAAAAGCAACTCTATGCTTTGTTTACTGCTCTAGCCAATTATAAAATGGTATTTTCCCTGTATATTTTGTATCTTGTTTAGGAGAAGAGGTTGTCTTTTGATGCGAGCGAAATTTACGACCATATTCCTGTGCATCCTCGACCGACCGAACGCCGTTCTTCTTCCATTCAAATAAAATGCGGTCAATATACCGAAAGTTCAATTTTCCGCTCATTACTGCCTCACGTAGGGCAGCCTGTATAATGTTCGCACTATGTTCATCTTGATCTTGCCACATCATAAGTGTTTCACATTCG
>NZ_JBXKMX010000291.1:0-9106 GCF_056992975.1 Ectobacillus sp.
ATGGTATGGTCACTTGCAAAGGAAGACTCTGAAGCCGAATGAGCAATCAACTGATGTACCTGATGATCGACAAACGGACGAGCATGCCAATACATCTTATTTATAATTAAGTTACAGAACAAGGCAATCGCTGCAGCTATTCCTATATAAATTGCTGTTCGCTGATTTTTTTCTCGAGTTTCTGGTTTCCTACTACTAAACCACATGAGCACGATAATCAGTACAGAAATAATTTGGGCATTATCTGCAACAAAAACCATAATCCAATCCAGCCACGTAAAGTGCCCTGCCCACTGATTTATCATTTGTAAAATTTGATACTTCATTTTTATAACTCCAATCCTATACATTTTTATTTTAAAAAGTCCTAGCTCCCTTTACTATCTTCCCTCTCCTAGCTTTTTTCTTTCCAAATAAAAAGACTGTTACAATCAAAAAAGGTTCATCTAAATATATTTTTTTGTAGTAGCCGGTTCAACAATAGAAAAAGAGCATGTTTTCATTAGCGAAAACACGCTCTTCTTTGTAAAACGGCATTATTGTTTTACTTTAATTTTAGTTTTGCAAGTGCATCTGCTAATGCTGTGTTAATAGGTTCGTCATCTTGCTTCTTTAAATATTGATTTACATCCCGTTTTGTTGCACTACTGTTCTTCGTTTTACTCGTACGTGCTTTAAAGGCAGAGAGCTTTTCACGGTAACCACAGCTGCATGCAAAAATTTGTCCTTCTCCTTCGCCACGTAGCTCCATCTTTTTATGACAATTTGGGCATCTTGCGTTCGATACTCTTGCTAACATTTTGCGATGACCACATTCACGGTCTTGGCAAACGAGCATGCGTCCCTTTTTCCCATTTACCTCAAGCATCGGCTTTCCGCAGTCCGGGCATCTCGTTGTCGATACATTATCATGTTTAAATTTATGAGTACTATTTTTAATTTCATGAACCGCTGACTTCGTGTAGTCACGAATTTCTTTCATAAATACATTCTTTGAAATGGTTCCCTTTGCAATGGCTTCTAGTTTTTTCTCCCATTCTGCTGTGAGTGCAGGAGATTTCAGCCCTTCTGGTACGAGTTCTAATAGCTGCTTTCCTTTAGATGTAATGTAAATATGCTTTCCTTTTTTCTCAATTAAGAAGCTATGGAATAGCTTTTCAATAATATCAGCGCGCGTTGCTACCGTTCCAAGTCCGCCTGTTTTCCCAATGGTAGCAATTAAATCCTTACTTTCATTCTTCATGTAACTAGCTGGATTTTCCATTGCAGTAAGCAGCGTTCCTTCATTGAAAGGTTCAGGCGGTTTCGTTTCTCCCTTTGTTTGCACGACGTTTAAAATCGGAATTACTTCACCCTGCGTTACTTGTGGAAGGACTTGCTCAGATCCATCACTCTTTTCCTCATCATCAAAGTGATTATCATATACTTCCTTCCATCCTTGTGCTAGTACGGTTTTTCCTTTTGCGATAAAGGTTTCGCTTCCAATCGCAGCCGTTACCGTTACTTGTTCATATTCAAATGCGGGAGAGAGAACGGCCAAAAACCGCTTCACGACTAAATCATAAATTTTTCGTTCCTTATCACTTAATGAACTTAATAGCACCGTCTCCTCCGTTGGAATAATCGCATGATGGTCGGATACTTTGCTATTATCAACGAACGATTTATTCGCTTGAATCGGCTTTTGCAACAATTTAAAGGCAATTCTTGCATAAGGTTTTACATTAACGGCTGCTACCCGGTCCTTTAATGTATCAACCATATCTGTTGAAAGAAAACGAGAATCCGTCCGCGGATAAGTTAACACTTTATACTGTTCATATAGTTTTTGCATGATAGATAAGGTTTCTTTCGCAGAAAACCCAAAAATACGATTGGCGTCTCGCTGTAATTCAGTTAAATCATATAGATGAGGAGCATAGGCTTTCTTATGCGTTTTCTTCACATCGATGATTTTCGCCTGTTGATTGCGCACAGCTTTAAGTACTGCATCACTTTGTTCCTTGGAGAAGGTGCGGACGTCCTTCGTTTTTGCATCCTGCCAAATAAACTTGATGGCTTTTCCCATTGCAGCAGTGCCATAAAATGACTTTGGCTTAAAATTTTTAATTTCTTCTTCGCGCTTTGCAATCATACCTACTGTCGGAGTTTGCACGCGGCCACAAGATAGCTGTGCATTATGCTTACATGTGAGAGCACGCGTTGCATTTAATCCAACAAACCAGTCTGCCTCGGCACGCGCTACGGCAGATAGATATAAATTTTCATATTCTTTTCCATCACGTAGCTTCCGAAAGCCTTCTTGAATTGCTTTATCGGTTACCGAAGAAATCCAAAGGCGGCGAAGCGGTTTGTTAACATGAGCTTTTTCAATAATCCATCGTGCAACAAGTTCACCTTCGCGTCCTGCATCGGTTGCAATCACGATGTCCTGCACGTCTTTACGAAGCAACTGCGCCTTAACCGCGTGAAATTGCTTGCTCGTTTGCTTCATGACAACAAGCTTTAGCGTAGACGGCAGCATCGGTAAATCTTCTATTCGCCACGATTTATATTTATCATCATAACTCTCTGGATCGGCCAAGGTAACCAAATGCCCAAGTGCCCACGTTACAATGTATTTATCCCCTTCTACATACCCATTTCCTTTTTTACTACATTTCAATACCCGCGCAATATCGCGAGCAACCGATGGCTTTTCTGCCAGTACAACTGTTTTACTCATCGAAACATCCTTTCCTGTAACCTTAAACTACATTCACGTTTCTTGCTATCAAAGTAAATGTTTTCGGTAAGCCGATATCATGAATTTTATGATTCGGTTCCTCTTCTAATACTTCTATCAGTAAACCTTCCTGCGCTACAGCAGTAATAAGCTCGCCCATTGTCCATCTGCGCTGCACAACCTTTTCCAAGGATTCCTTCTTTTCATCCGCTACATGCTTCGTAAAGGCAACGTTGCCGCTTTCAACTGCTGGATTGAAATAATTTCCAACTACGTTATGCTTTTTACCAGTAGATGTGATCAACTTTGTAGAAATCGGATGAAATTCATGGAGAATAAATCTTCCGTTAGGACGAAGTAACTGCTTCACAACCTGCAGAAGCGGCTTCAAATCGATAAAATAATGAAGCACACCAAGCTCCATTAATACAATATCATACTCGGCAAGCTTTACTTTCTCCGGCAACGAAAGAACGTCTGACACAATGTATGAAAAAGGCGCCTTTGCTTCCTTGGCAATTGCCGTTGCAAAGGCCTGATTTTCTAGTGAAAAATCAGCGACCGTTACCTCTGCCCCAAGCAAAGATAGAGCGGCTGCTTTCACCCCGTTTGATCCCATCAAATGCATGACTTTCTTGCCTTCTACATCGTTCATATATTTATAAAATGGATAGAGGCGCCACTTTGGATTCTCTTTAATTTTCTTGGCAATGCTACTTGGCTCCCCGTACCGATGCACAAGCGCCTCATAATTGTTCTGATTCCATGCGCGCTCATTTTGCGCAGTTAGAAGCTGCTGCTGACGTAGTAGCGCTTCATGGATTCTTTCACTATATGCAGTTTGCGGGAAATATAAATAGGCATAAAGAGAATGACAAGGGAATACTACGTCTTGATACGGTACGCCCATCCGGTACGGGTTCGTACGCACAGTCGTATTAAAATGGCAGTAGATAATCACCTTTACATCGTCCGTGCGAAACTGAAAGCTTGCCTCAAGATCGGTACGCTCGATTTCTGACGGAACGTACGCATCAAAATGTTCATGTACAGATGAAAACACATCCCACTGCACCTCAATGGTGATTGGGAATGATTCCTCTATTGTGACTCCTTGCAACATAAGGGCTACTTCGTTTGTAAACATGTAAGGAATATGATATTTTTCAAGTGTATGATGTAATCCCGTGCAAATGGATTCAATTTTTTCATGGTTCATATTGTATCCTCCTAAGGAGTATTTCGATGATAAGGAAGCCATTTTTCTTGCATATACGAAAGACCATAGCCGAACAAAATCGCAAAGGACGGCAGCAAGAAGGAGCGATATCTTGTCTGAATTTCTATAGATAAATGAATAGCTGCGTATCCAAGAATAAGGAACACGAGCATAAGAACAGGATCTATCCGGTTTCTTCTTCGCATAGCAAACGAGCCGATTCCTGCAAATAAAAGTATACTACTATATAATAGACGTTCATATGTAAAGAGCCAGTCTTTCAGCCTTGGATAATCTAAGCCCTCCATACTCCAATAAAGGGACGCATCATTTCCGCCCCACAAAATCGTGAATTTTTTTAAAAATAGCTTCGCTACTTGAGCCTTGTCCATTAATCTTTGTGAAATCATTTTCCATTCCGCTGTATCTCGCTCCAGACCAATTGGAAATTGATCAACATATTTTTCGTCCTCGGCTGAGTATTGACCGTTCGTTTCGTTATTTAATCCAACCATGAATTTCCAATATGGTTCCCGGCTCGTCAACGGATACTTCGTTACACCGGCAAACTGTAAGGAATAGCTTACGAGATTATGCATAGCAAAGAATACGATGACAATAGCAAGTAATCTACTTACCATTGCTTTGCGATTAACCTTTTCTATCATAAGCAGCAATGCTACATAACAACCAATACTTAATAAAACGACGCTTCCTATCGGTCGCATCATATCGCCAATCGCTAGTAATATACCGGCATACAGCCAAATGCGTGGTTTCATTATTCCATATTCAATAATCACATACAACCCAGCATATAGGAAGAAAATGGCCATATGTTCATTGGTTAATACTGAACACATAACGATGGCAGGCGGATAAATCGCATACAAAAGCGCAGCCATTCTTCCTGCTAATTCATGGAACTTCCTTGCAATTCCGTAGATAAGAAAAACCGTTCCCGAACTATATATGATATTTAGAATTTTGAGTAAAAGAACATGATCACCAAATAGCTTGATGATACCTGCTTCATACATCGTAAAGCCAATTTGATAGACCCACGCGCTAAAATAGGGATTGCTACTAAAGCTAAAATCTCCCGATACTGCCTGCCTAGCCGCGGCATACATTTCGGCAAAATCGGATGAAATGGTCGTTGGCATACATAATACCCATGCAAGGCGGACCACCGTTGCAAGTCCAAGTAAGATCCAGATATAAGAACGGGATGATCTCATAGTCCAGGCTATGGCACCAATTCCGACAGCCATTCCAATCGAAGCAACTGCACGAAGTGACATAAATAAAACATCTCGTTTCAGACGAACGAGAGAGGAAAAATCAAGCAACGTACTTAAAAAGGCAGCTAGGAAAAAAAGGATTGCTACCGCATATATTATTTTCATTGCAATCAGTGCAGGTTTGTTCATATCCTCTGTCTCCTAAGCTATGTATGGATAGAATGGCAGAAAAAAGTATAAAAATAAGGCTTCTTCTAAAAAGAGTAACAGAAAAAGGACCGTTCTCGCAAACCCTGATTTTCAAATTACAGGAAAACGGCCCTTTGTTTATACTATTTTTATTTAGAAATGGTCATCATTACTGGCCCGTGCGCGCGAAGAGAAACGAGCGGCTCGGTCGTTATCGTCTCATCCGCAATCGATAGCTTCGCGGCTTGCATCACAACGGCAAGAATGAGAACGGCCTCCATCATCGCAAATTGACTGCCGATACAGCCGCGCGAGCCTGCCCCAAATGGAAAATACGCATAGTTTGGAATAGCTTCCTTTCGCTCTTTCGAAAAACGCTCCGGTACAAATTCCTCGGACTGCTCAAAGAAATGCGGGTTACGGTGAACCGCATACGGACTAATGAGGAAGGTCGACCCTTTCGAAAATGGAACCCCTGCAATTTCTACATCTTCGATTGCCTCTCGCAAAATAATCCACGCCGGCGGGTAGAGGCGCAATGTTTCTTGCACAATTTGACTACTATACGTAAGCTTTGGCATATCTTCGAAAGTTGGCAATCGTCCGCCCAGTACGCCGGAAAGTTCCTGCTGCAACTTTTCTACCTCCTGTGGATGCTTTGCGAGCAGTACGAGTGTCCATGTAAGTGCATTGGCCGTTGTTTCATGCCCTGCAATGAGAAAGGTAACGACTTGATCACGAATTTCCTGCTTGGCAAGGGGCGTTCCGTCATCATAAGTAGAGTGCATCAGCATACGTAACATATGGTCCTCTTCCTGCTTCTCCGCTTCCTCCATGAGCCAATCGGCTAACGCGTGCAATTCCTTAACCGCTTGATTGCCCTTCCTGTTTTTTTCCGTAGGTAGTTTGTCAACAATCGGAAAAGGGGAAAGAAGGGTTGACGCTGTCTTTTCAATAATTGCATTCACTGCCTCTGCGACGCTTGATGATTGTTCCTTCATGTCGATCCCAAACATCGTCTTTGTAATGATTCGCAGCGTTAAGTTCATCATATCCGTATGAATGGGTACACGCTCTCCGTCCTTCCAAGTATCTACAAGCTCCTTCGCATACTTCACCGTAGCATCCGCGTAAGAAGCTATCTTCTTTTTGTGAAAAGCTGGTTGCACGAGCTTTCGCTGCCTTTGATGCTCATCCCCCTCGCTCGTCAAAACTCCATTTCCAAGCGTTTTGCTAAACGTCTTTGCTGATGCCCCTTTTATAAACGCTTCCTCTTTCGTCGTTAATATTTCTTTCACCGCTTCTGGAGAATGGACAATATACGAAACATTTTTTCCCCTTGGATTAATAGCGACCATATCACCTAATGTATGAGTATCATATAGAAAAGTAAGTGGATCTTTACGAAAGCGAATATACTTTTTAACTTGCAGCCCTTCCATCTGCGCCAATTTCGTCATGTGAACATCCCTCGTTTTCTCTGAAAATTAAATTGTGCATACTCTTTATTATAAAGAGCCCCCCTACCTAACACACATAAAACGCCTCGTAGCTTGGGGATTCATTCGGCTCCTACATGTAATTTACGAAAAGAACGATAACCTTGTCTTTTCAGTACCTGCTAACTCCGATATAATCAAAAAGGGGATAAAGATCCCTCCTTTTATTTTTAAACTTAGATAGCTATCTCATACGAAATAACCGGAAAATAACCCGTTACCCAAATACAAAGAAAAAGGTGCATAAGAAATGAGTATTTTAACTGTTAATAATTTAACACATGGCTTTGGCGACCGTGCTATTTTCAATAACGTATCCTTTCGTTTATTAAAAGGAGAACATATCGGTTTAGTCGGCGCAAATGGCGAAGGAAAATCAACTTTTATGAACATTATTACAGGTAAGCTTGAGCCCGACGAAGGAAAAGTAGAATGGTCCAAACAAGTACGCGTTGGCTATTTAGATCAACATACCGTTCTAGAAAAAGGCATGACGATTCGCACCGTACTGCAAGGTGCCTTTCAGTACTTATTTGAAATTGAAGAAGAAATGAATCAAATGTATGTGAAAATGGGCGAAGCTACTCCTGAGGAGCTAGAAAAACTGCTGGAAGAAGTCGGCGTCCTGCAAGATATGCTTACCAATCACGATTTCTATATTATCGATTCCAAAGTAGAAGAAACGGCGCGTGGTCTTGGCTTAGATGATATTGGCCTTGAACGCGACGTGCATGATTTAAGCGGCGGACAGCGTACGAAAGTGTTACTGGCTAAGCTACTCCTTGAAAAACCAGATATTCTTCTTCTCGATGAACCGACCAACTATTTGGATGAAAAGCATATAGAATGGTTAAAGCGTTATTTACAGGAATATGAAAATGCCTTTATTTTAATTTCACATGATATTCCGTTCCTTAACAGTGTAATCAATTTAATCTATCATATGGCAAATCAAGAATTAAATCGCTACGTTGGTGATTATGATAATTTCGTAGCTGTCTACGAAGTAAAGAAACAACAGCTAGAATCACAATATAAAAGGCAGCAGCAAGAAATTTCAGAGTTAAAAGATTTCGTAGCGCGCAACAAGGCACGTGTATCTACGCGAAACATGGCGATGTCACGGCAGAAGAAGCTGGACAAAATGGATATTATCGAATTGGAAAAGGAAAAACCAAAGCCGGAATTTCGCTTTAAAGAAGCAAGAACGGCAGGAAAGCTTATTTTCGAAACAAAAGATCTTGTTATCGGCTATGATGCGCCGCTCTCTAGACCGCTTACACTTAGCATGGAACGCGGGCAAAAGATTGCTTTAGTCGGTGCAAACGGAATCGGGAAAACAACATTACTAAAAAGTATTCTTGGAGAAATCCAGCCGATTTCCGGCTCCGTACAACTCGGTGATTACTTAGAGATTGGCTATTTTGAACAAGAAATCAAACAAGAAAACCACAATACATGTATAGAAGAAGTATGGAATGCCTTTCCGTCTTTTACACAATATGAAGTACGATCCTCGCTAGCAAAATGTGGTCTAACACAAAAACATATCGAGAGTAAAATCGAGGTACTAAGCGGCGGAGAAAAGGCTAAGGTTCGCCTTTGTAAACTCATCAACAAACAAACCAATGTCCTCGTATTTGATGAACCAACTAACCATTTAGACGTGGATGCAAAGGATGAGCTAAAACGTGCGCTACAAGCGTATAAAGGGACTATCCTTCTTATCTCCCATGAACCGGAGTTTTATGAAGGTCTCGTAACAGACGTTTGGAACTGCGAAACGTGGACAACAAAAGTATTGTAATTTCGGTCAACTAAGGAAGAAATGAGCATCCCAACCATATCATGATGAAGGAGGCCACTGAAAAGGTACTATATTTCAGCGGCCTCTTTTCATACAGCAACTGACTTTGACATGCTCGATCCCCCCTGTTTCATTCCTGCCAACTTTTCGTTCCAAAAAAGGTTCCTAGTTTGCTAGACTTATTGGAATAGGGACAAGCACCTCCTTCGTATATATAGATCAAAGAGGTGGTGGACAAGATGGAAATGATGTTTCATATAACAAATGGAAATGCTAAGATTGTGATTACGATTCTTTTATTTCTATTTTTACTCGTATTTTATTTACTTGCCTGCAGATGGAGAAAGCTAAAGAAACCGTTTCTGATTGTGGCAACTCTATGTAATGCTGCCTATATTGCATGGAGAGGGTTTGAAACCATTC
>NZ_JBXKMX010000292.1:0-9374 GCF_056992975.1 Ectobacillus sp.
ATACGAACCTATAATTTTAATCATTTTCAGCATATGATTGAACCTAGCATTGTATGGACATTTGTTCTTTCGTTCGCTTGTTTTTTAGGAGCAACGCACTTTTTATACCATCGTAGTCGATTTGGACTTGCTTTTATCTTTGTTATGTTTCAATACTTTTTTGCGTTTTTTGGGTATGGTGCTAGTCATTTACCATATATATTGTATCCGTATATAACAATTCATACGGGACTTACGAATGACTTAGTGAGTAATGCATTAGTTATTGCATTTGCGGTAGGTCTTGTCTTGTTCATTACTTCCATTGTGTTTGTACTTCGTCTGTTTCTATTCGATGCCAAGCATGTGAAAAGTACGAAATAATTGAACGTTATTTTCTAAAATTAGATATATCTTCTTCATACATAGAAAGTCCGTGCTAATCTTACAATAATCAAATACAATAAAGTTATTGTCGGGGTTATATATAATGATTCAAACATGATTATTGGAGGAGTTTCTCGTGAGTGTGAAAAATAAAGAATTTGCAGTAATCGGGCTTGGACGATTTGGTGCGAGTATATGCCGAGAATTATATCAGCTTGGCATGGAGGTAATGGCAATTGACATCGATGAAGATCGTGTAAATGAATTTTCGAAAATTGCTTCACACGCTGTTATTGCAGATTCTACGGATGAAATTGCAATGAAAAGCTTAGGAATTCGAAATTTCGATCATGTCGTAGTTGCGATTGGAGATAATATTCAAGCGAGTATTTTAACGACATTGATTTTAAAAGAACTGGGTGTAATTAATATTACAGTTAAAGCGCAAAACGATTATCATGAAAAGGTACTTCGGAAAATCGGTGCAGATCACATTGTTCACCCTGAACGAGATATGGGGAAACGGATTGCGAATAATATATCCTCAAGAAGTGTGCTTGATTATTTAGAACTCTCCGATGAGCTTCGTATTGTTGAAATTGTAGCTAGTAAAAAAATAAATGGTCATACACTGCAAAACCTTAATATTCGAGCAAAATTTGGTTTAAATATTGTAGCCATTAAACGGCATGAAAGTGTAATGGTTTCACCAAGAGCGACCGATGAAATTCGTGAAGGTGATGTTTTAATTGTAATTGGCGGGGATGAAGAAGTAGATCAGTTTGAAGCTTATTTAGTAAAGTAAATGTATCGTATTATTTGATTTACAAAAAGGAGGTAGTTATACCTTCTTTTTTTTATGGCATTTAATCGTTACTATTTAATCTCCTTATATTGTGAATTAGAATTTATAAAATATACGTATAGTCGCAGGGACTACAGGGACAGCCTAAACAAGTAGAAATCGTTATAGAGTGTAGCGAGTGTATGCTACATGATATTTGTCATATTTCCTATATGACAGCTGCTACTATAATGATCGATTTCTTTTCTTTATAATTAACTTAACAATAGTACAGAAGGGAAAATGGATTAAATGACCCTAAATAATTCAATGAATGTAAGAAAACAAGTGGCTCCTTTTGAAAAATCAATAACAAAGGCAAGTGTATGGCAAATTATAAATACGATTGTACCGTTTTTTATACTGTGGTACCTTGCCTATGAGTGTCTGTCATTTTCATACCTTTTGACATTGACAGTTGCTACTCTTGCGGCAGGTTTCTTAGTACGGATTTTCATCATTTTCCATGACTGCTGTCACCATTCGTTTTTTAAAAACAGACTTGCCAATAAAATACTTGGAACAATTACAGGCGTATTAACTTTCTTTCCTTATGAGCAGTGGGCACATGATCATTCCGTTCATCATGCGACAAGTAGTAATTTGGATAAGCGGGGAACAGGGGATATTTGGGTTCTTACCGTGGATGAATATAGAGAAGCATCATTTTGGCGTAAGATATCCTATCGAATTTATCGAAATCCAATCATAATGTTTGGGCTTGGTCCAGTATTTATTTTTCTTTTAAAGAATCGATTTAATCGCAGAGACGCGGGACTTAAAGAGCGTATGAATTTGTATTTGACAAATATATTAATTGTATCAGTAATTGGATTGCTTTGTCTTGCAATTGGTTGGAAAGCTTTTCTGCTTGTACAAGGTCCCATCTTTTTAATTTCCGGTTCTGCTGGCATTTGGTTATTTTACGTACAACATACCTTTGAGGATTCGTATTTTGAGGAAGACGAAAACTGGGAGTATATAAAGGCTGCAGTAGAAGGTAGCTCGTTTTATAAGTTACCGAAATTATTACAATGGCTTACTGGTAATATAGGATATCATCATGTCCACCACTTAAGCCCAAGAGTGCCGAATTATAAATTAGAAGCAGCTCATAACAGCTCTGAACTCTTACAGCATGTACCTACGATTACGATTGCTACAAGTATACGTTCTATTCGTTTTCATTTGTGGGATGAGGAAGAAAAGAAATTTGTTGGCTATAATCATATTAAGTCAGAATCTAAGAAAACAATTTCAACTAGGGTAAAACCCGAACTTTAATTATCTTGTTCTTCACTTTTTAACTGTTCGAGACAAATGGGTAACTCCTCTTTATACTTCAGTATATAAGAGGAGTTTTTTTATAGCTATGTGTTACAATATAAGTAAAATGATTAAGTTATGCTAAATGAGGTTGCAACATGCTAAAAAAATATTGGAATTTATTAAAAAGCACTGGAATTTCTCCTTATATATGGACTGTTTTAGCAATTCTCCCTTTTTATTTTATTTTACAGTCTTCTTCTACGTTTAAAATTGTCTTTGGAATTGTCATCACTATTTTATTTTTACTTATATATCGTATTGCATATATTGCTAAAGGTTGGGCTGTGTATGTATGGACTTGTATTCTTATCGGCATATCTGTATTATCAATCAGCCTGTTCAGCTATGTTTATTTTGCTTTTTTTCTAGCCTATTTTATAGGTACTATTAAGGATAAGGTTTCTTTTTTGACGTTATATTTTATTCACTTAGTTAGTACGGCTATAGTAATTAATTTTAGTATTATTCTTCATGAAGATCAGATTGTAAAGCAATTGCCATTTGTACTTGTTATTTTAATAAGTGTTATTTTGCTTCCATTAAGCCTTAGGTATCGGAAAGAACGAGGACAGTTAGAAGAGAAACTAGAAGATGCAAACAAAAGAATTGCTGACTTAGTAAAGCAAGAGGAACGGCAGCGAATTGCACGCGACTTACATGATACATTAGGACAGAAATTGTCGCTTATTGGGCTAAAAAGTGATTTAGCTAGGAAGTTAGTATATAGTAATCCTGAACAAGCGAGAGCAGAACTGAAAGATGTTCAACAAACTGCAAGAACGGCACTAAATGAAGTAAGGAAAATGGTTGCTAATATGCGTGGTCTAAGATTGAAAGATGAAATGATTCGCGTGAAGCAAATTCTGAAAGCAGCGCAAATTAACATCGTCTTTGAGCAGGATCTTTCTTCGGTAAATGTATCCTTGTTAACAGAAAATATTTTAAGTATGTGTTTAAAAGAAGCAGTTACAAATGTTGTTAAGCATAGCAAAGCAAAAAATTGTTATATCTCTTTACTACAAACTTCGAATGAGACAATTATTAAAGTCCGTGATGACGGAATTGCTCTTGAAAAATCAGTTTGCTTTAATAAAGGCAGCGGTTTGAAAGGGATGAGGGAGCGGCTAGAATTTGTGAATGGAAGCTTAGAAATTGTCACGGAGGAGGGAACGATATTAATAATAAAGGTTCCAAATGTTGTGAAAATATCTGAAAGGGAGGAATTCAAATGATTCGCATTGTCATTGCTGAGGACCAACAAATGCTATTAGGTGCGTTTGGTTCCTTACTTAATTTAGAAGAGGATATGGAAGTGGTTGGGCAAGCGCGTAATGGGAATGAAGCGATAGACCTTGTAAATCAATTTGAACCAGATGTTTGTATTATGGATATTGAAATGCCTGGAAAGAGCGGGCTTGAGGCTGCAGAGGAACTAAAGAAAAAAGCCTGTAAGGTGATTATTTTGACTACATTTGCTAGGTCCGGTTATTTTCAGCGTGCACTAAAGGCTGGTGTTAGTGGTTATTTGTTAAAGGATAGTCCTAGCGAGGAGTTAGCTAGCTCTATTCGCAATGTTATGATAGGAAGAAGAATATATGCCCCTGAGCTAATGGACGATGTATATAGTGAAGAAAACCCTCTTACGGAACGAGAGATGGATGTCTTGGAGTTGGTGGCTGTTGGGAAAAATACAAAGGAAATTGCGAGCACACTTAGTATTACAATAGGCACCGTCCGAAATTATATATCTACCATTATGGATAAATTAGGTGTGACAAACCGTATAGAAGCCATTACTCATTCGAAAGAAAAAGGCTGGTTTAAACATTAATATAATTAGAATCATTCTGATTGTAACTGAGTATCTCATTTAAGGGATACTTTATTTTAATTAGACAATTTGTATTTTATAAGTGTGCGAAACGAAATGAATCGATATATTTGATATAATGGGACGGTAGGATTACAATAATGGTAGAAGCTAACATACGTTATAGAGTTGGTACTTTTCTTATTAATGTATTCGTATGGGGCTCTGTGATTGTGTTAGATGTATCCAAGAAGATGGATATATAATCTGTCTTACATAACAAATGGATGGAAAGGGAGGAATTGAATTATGACTAATTTAAAAGGAACAAAAACTGCTGAAAATTTAAAGGCTGGATTCGCTGGGGAATCACAAGCAAATCGTCGCTACTTGTATTTTGCTGAAAGAGCTGATACTGAAGGTGTTGAAGAGGTAGCAAGCTTATTCCGTAGCATTGCAAATGGTGAAACAAAGCATGCTTTTGGTCACTTTGATGCATTACGTAACAACGGTGAAGGGGATCCTGCAACAGGTCTGCCAGTAGGAAATGTAAAAGAAATGCTTGCATCTGCTATTGCTGGGGAAACATATGAGTACACAGAAATGTATCCTGGATTTGCTGCAACAGCTCGTGAAGAAGGATTTGCAGAAATCGGCGAATGGATGGAAGTAATGGCAAAAGCAGAACGTGTACATGCAAAACGCTTCCAAAAATTGCTTGATTCTTTAGAAGACTAAAATTCTACCCGGTCCCTCATTCCGGGATCGGGTTTTTCTAAACATAAGGAGGTAAAGCACGTATGACAAAGTCTATTACGCGAAAAGATATCGTCCCATTAGATACATATCGGGAGGGACGAGATGAGTACCTTCAAAAAATGATTGCTTACAAAAATAATCGTCGTGTTAAATTATCAGATCATATTTCAATATTATTTGAAAATCGAAATACGGTATTATTTCAAATTCTGGAGCTCGTACATAGTGAAGATTTAACAGATCCAGAAGAATTGGATGAGTATATTTCTATTTATGATTATATGATTCCAAAGGAAAATGAGTTGTCTGCTACCCTTTTTATTGAATGGGATGATTTAGAGCATCTCGGAAACCTGTTAGTTCAATTAAAAGGAATTGAAAATTATTTACAGCTAACCGTTGGGGATGAAACCATTCAGGCAGTGTTTGAGGAAGAACATGATGATCGTGAAGCAACGACAAGTGTACACTATCTTAAATTTCCTTTAACACAATCTGCAAAACAACGGCTACAAGAGTCTGCAGATGACGCAGTAGTAAAATTAAAACTAACGCATCCAAATCTTGCGGAGGAAACAGTAATACCTCCTTCATGTCTAAAGAGTTTACAGGGCGATTTGGTATAAGGTGAAAGTAGGATTTTTTTTATTTGGAGTTTTAAACAAAAAAGAAGGTAGCAGATACCTTCTTTTTTTGTTGCAGTTTTTATACTTCCATTATGATTGGCAAAATCATTGGCTTACGTTTTGTTTTTTCATACAAGAATGGGGCAAGTGTGTCCGTAATTTCATTTTTTATTTCAGACCATTGGGTTGTTTTCCGTTCCATGACTTTCGATAAGTGACCAGCAATTAATGACTGTGCATCGTTAATTAAATCACTGCTTTCTCTCATGTATACGAATCCTCGAGAAATGATATCAGGTCCAGCAGCAATCTTGAATGCTTTCATATCAATGCTAACCACAACAATCACAAGACCTTCTTCGGATAGAATACGACGATCACGCAGTACAATATTTCCGATATCGCCTACTCCGTTTCCGTCAATATATACGGAACCAGATGGCACTTTTCCTGCAATAGATGCTTCGTCTTCACGTAAGGTTAATACATCACCATTATCTAAAATAAAACAATTTTCTTCTGGAACACCGCACTCAGTAGCTAGTTTTGCATGCATTCTCTGCATTCTATATTCACCATGAATAGGCATGAAGAATTTAGGATTCATTAGTCGAAGCATAAGCTTTTGTTCTTGCTGACCGCCATGACCACTTGTATGAATATCTGTAAGTGGTCCATGAATAACATCTGCACCAGCACGGTACAACAAATTAATCGTTCTATTTACACTGACAGTATTTCCTGGAATTGGTGAGGAAGAGAAAACCACTGTATCACCAGGATTAATTTGAATTTGACGATGCGTCCCATTCGCAATTCGAGATAACGCCGCCATAGGCTCTCCTTGACTACCTGTACAAAGAATAACAACTTGATTGGCAGGAAGACGGTTGATTTGTGAGGAATCGATAATCGTCTCCTTTGGGCAAGTAATATAACCTAGATTTTGTCCGATATCAAAAGTGGCTTCCATACTTCGGCCAAATACAGCAATTTTACGATTTGTTGCTACGGCTGCTTCTACAACTTGCTGTAAGCGATGGATGTTAGAAGCGAAAGTTGCAAATATAATCCGTCCGTTTACTTTGCGGAAAATGTCATAAATCGTATCTCCAACTCGGCGTTCTGACATTGTGAAGTTTGGTACTTCACTATTCGTACTGTCAGATAATAAGCAAAGCACGCCTTCTTTTCCGATTTGAGCCATTTTTGTCATATTTGCAGGCTCTCCAACTGGTGTGAAGTCGAACTTGAAATCACCGGTTTGAACAATTTGTCCTTGTGGTGTTTTTACAACGATACCGTACGAATCAGGAATGCTGTGAGTTGTTCGGAAAAATGAAACGGAAGTATTAGTAAATGAAATTACATCCTCTTCACTTATTTCGTAAAGTTTGGCTTTCCGAAGTAGTCCATGTTCTTCTAATTTATTTTTAATGAGTCCGATCGCCAATTTTCCACCATAGATGGGAACATTAATTTGGCGCAGTAAGTAAGGAATACCACCGATATGGTCTTCGTGACCATGCGTAATAAATACACCTTTAATTTTGTCCTCATTGCGAACGAGGTACGAATAATCTGGTATTACATAGTCAATTCCGAGAAGCTCATCTTCAGGGAATTTAATGCCGGCATCTATTACAATAATTTCATCTTGATATTGAACCGCGTATGTGTTTTTTCCAATCTCGCCTAGTCCTCCAAGCGCAAATACAGCGGTTTGATCATTTTTTAAAAACTTCATATACTAAATACTCTCCAACAGCTCAAAGTTTTCAACATTTTGCTTTTCATATTCAAGATGAGCTCCGGCAAGCTCTTGAATAAGTTCAATGTTATAACCCTTTGGAATAATTTTTGTTCGAACTTCGCGTTCCGATTCTGCCTTTATATATAGTACCTTTGTTTTTTCGCGCACAGGTACTTCTAGAGCAGACTCTTGGTAAAATACTTTAAAAATCATCGTAAAACCTCTCCTTGTATCTATTTTGCATATCTTTAATCTATTATAAAGGAAATACATTTCTTTTTCATGTTTTTTCCTCTGCAATGAAAAAAATACACATGTTTCGTGTCAATTTATGTCTGACTGTCCTCATTTTTAATTAGTTTTACCTATGATTTCTACTTTCAAACATATTTTTACGATGGAAATGGAAAAATATGAGAAAAGAGATATTACAAATCTGGTACGGTTTCGTCATTTCTGGTTGTTGAGCCCTTGTCTAAGATAGAATAAGATGATGCATGTAGTAGGATGTAAATCCAAGATGAAAGGATTATAAGAAATGAATGATAAAATTGTATTCTTTGATATTGATGGAACGTTATTAGATGAGAAGAAGCAAGTCCCAAACTCTACGAAAGAAGCAATTACACAATTACAGGAAAAAGGAGTTCATGTAGCCATTGCAACGGGACGTGCACCATTCATGTTTGAAGATCTAAGAAAAGAATTAAACATACCTAATTATATAAGCTTTAATGGACAATATGTGGTATTTGAAAATGAGGTTATTCATCGACAACAATTGCCTGTTTCCACATTGCATCAATTCACATCCTTTGCAAATGAATCAGGATTTCCGCTCGTCTTTATGAATGAAAGAGAAATGAAAGCAACTGTTATGCAGCATCACTTCGTTGCTGAAAGCTTGGGAACGTTACATTTTGATCATCCGCCATATGAACCAGCGTTTTATGAGGCGCACGATATTTACCAAGCGTTACTTTTTTGTGAAGAGGGACAGGAACAATCCTTCTTGCATGAATATCCGCAATTTCAATTTATTCGTTGGCATGATTATTCCATGGATATTCTTCCTAACGGTGGATCAAAAGCAGCAGGTATCTATAAATTTATAGAAAAGTTAGGATTTCAGCGCGATCAAGTATTTGCTTTTGGGGATGGGTTAAACGATATTGAAATGATTAAAGCTGCCGGAACTGGTATTGCAATGGGAAATGGTCGGGAAGAAGTAAAAATAGTGGCTAACTTTGTAACCCGAAATGTAGACGATGATGGCATTTTGACCGGATTAAAGTGGGCCGGGTTATTATAAGGAGTGCTCCAGAAAATAATACGAGGGTGAGAAGAAAAAAGCTTCTCACTCTTAACATTGTGTCATATAATACATAGTAAATGAAAATAATTATCATTATCGTTAAGGCAAGGACGTGAGGATTAGAATGATGTTATCAAACATAGAATTAGATAGGAAGGCAATCATTCAAGATGTATCTAATCTTAGTCACATGATACAGCGCAGATTGCTAGATATGGGAATAGATGAGGGAGTTATAATATCTGTTAAGAGAAAACTCCCATTTGGAGGGCCATTCATTATCGAGGCTCACGGCCAATCAATCAGCTTACGACGTCTTGAGGCTAGTAGAATTTACGTAAGTCTGGGGGAAATATGATGCATCACATTGGTTTGTTTGGAAATCCAAATACAGGGAAAACATCCTTGTTTAATTCGCTAACAGGGTCTTACGAGTATGTTGGAAACTGGAGCGGGGTAACGGTAGAAAAAAAGGTTGGCGTGCTGCGAAATGAAAAGGGGTCCTTAATTGATTTGCCTGGTGTATATTCTCTTCATCCACTTTCAAAGGATGAACAAGTCGCAACACAGTT